>RZYZ01000198.1 GCA_009930125.1 Clostridia bacterium
TTCGGGCGAAAGACATGAGATTTGCCGTGGTTCACATGCCGAGATAAATGCTATTGCACAGGCGGCATATGCAGGAGTGGCGACAGCGGGATGCTGGCTTTACTGTACACATGAGCCCTGTGTCTACTGCACTAAAGCCCTTATCAACTGCGGATGCAGGCGCATTGTTTATATTCATCCATACCCGGACAGGATATCAAGGGAGATCATTTTGCAGTCGGGGATCGAAGCGGTATGCATACAAGACGATGAGCCGGTGAAGAATAATTTTTCAATAGGAGGAAATAAATAGATGTTTACACGCGAAGAATCGATCGAGTTCCTCATGGAACACAACAAGGAAGAGATGCACATCAAACATGCGTACGCTGTTGAAGCAGCAATGAAATGGTTTGCCCGGGAAAACGGCGAAGACGAAAACTACTGGGGCCTGATCGGACTTATGCACGATATTGACTGGGAGGAATTCCCCAGCACAGAGACCCACCCAATGAAGGGCGGGGAGATGCTCAGAAAAAAAGGCTACCCTGATGATTTCGTTCATGCTGTGCTCGCTCATGGGTGGGAATACTCCGGGATAAAACCTGAAACACTATGCGAAAAATATCTTTACACAATAGATGAACTTACCGGATTCATAACAGCGGTAGCACTTGTACGTCCAAGCAAATCGCTCCAGGACCTGGAACTGAAATCAGTAAAGAAAAAATGGAAAGACAAGGCTTTCGCAAGGGGTGTAAACAGAGAAGTGATCGAGAAAGGATCAGAATTGCTGAACATCCCGCTGGAAACGCTTATTGAACAGACCATCACGGCTTTAAGACCCGTAGAAAAAGAGATCGGGCTCGGTTCCTGAAAAATAATAAGAAGTATAAATATTCGGAGGGAGGATACAAAATGTCAATTTCATTGGTACTTGCCGATGACCACCCGCTTACAAGAGAAGGCATGAAAGCATATCTGGCTAAAGAGACAGATTTTAATATCCTGGGAAGCTTCGCAGACGGAGAATCAGCATGGACAGGGATACAGCAGCTCAGGCCCCAGGTGGCCCTTCTTGACATCAGGATGCCGGGAATAGACGGTGTGGCTCTCGCGCGAAAGATAAAGGAAGCATCCCTTCCCGTAGCATCCCTGATGCTGACTTCTTACGATGCGCAGCAGTACGTTATGGCGTCACTCAGAGCAGGTGCCAGGGGTTACGTTCTAAAGACCGCAAGTATGGAAACTCTTTCAAAGGCGATAAGGATAGTTGCGCGGGGAGGCTTCTATCTTGACAGCGAGGTGGCAAATGCTGTTGAGCAGGAAGGAGATTTCGTTCCTGAACCTGTCTCAGTAAGAGAAAGAGAAGTCCTTCTCCTCGCAGCACGTGGACTTTCAGGAAAAGAGATGGCAACACAGCTTTTCATAAGCGAAAGGACCGTTCAGACACACCTGGCCTCAATATACGACAAACTTGGAGCAAAAAATAAGACAGAAGCAATGCTGCTCTCTCTTAAATACGGCATAGTGACCCTGGAGGAACTGCTCGATTGAGGAGAAACCTTCTCCTCCAGCTGACTGTTGCAGTCTTTCTGCCCAGCCTGGGGGCATTCCTCCTGGCATGGATAGGTTTCTGCCAGTTTGAAAATACCATGGAAGGGGTAGCCGGCTCTTACGTGCAGAACCTTGCGAGGGGAGCTGCGGCAAGGCTTGAATCTTCCCAATGGGACTTGAGGACCGATGGTACCTGGCAACCAAACCAGTACAGGTCACGCATTCTAGGACTTGGAGAAATGATGTCAGATGAGATGGCTGTCCCGGGCATGTTTGCTGTCTTCGACAGTGACGGAAATCTTATATACGGGACATCAGACGTCACGATCCTCTCTATCATATGGAACAAACCGATAGCCACTATGTCTCCCCAAAAAATCAGGGGACCTGACGGAAGATTTTACACCATAGCAGTCTACCCTATGCTTCAGAGAAATCTATTCGTTCTGGCCGCTGTATCCTGGGACAAACTGCTTGGACCAATGGTATCGCTTACTACTTTCTGGCCGTTTATTATGGGGATCCTTGGGTTGATCGGGATCTTCTCAGTCTACATAATGTGGCAGAAAGTGATAATGCCTCTTAAAGACCTCGAAGAAGAGGTCTCGATGCTGAGCTGGGGTGAAGAAGTCCCTCTGAAAAACGCACCTGAAGCAGTTACAGAGCTTCAGAAACTCAGAGAAGCCCTTGTAGTCCTTGCAAACTCTGCAATAGACAAAGTACAGCTCTCACGAAGGTATGTTAATGACCTTGTAAAGGTGCAGGAGGAAGAGAGGGCAAGAATATCTCGTGAGATACATGACGGCCCCCTTCAGGACCTGACTGCCCTGATACAGAGGCTCAGGCTGCTTTCCCTCGACATTGATTCTCCAGTAGAAAGGGAGAAACAGCTTGAAGAAGCAAAAAGCGCAGCAATGGCAGGAGTCAAAGAGATGAGGGAACTATGCAACAACCTTACCCCTCCCTGGCTTGACCTGGGAATAGCCCAGGCCCTTACTGAGCTTTCGGAGAGACAGAGTGCTCAGCTGAACATAAAGATACACCTGGACCTTCAGGAGATCCCTGACCTTTCTGATGAAGCAACTCTTGCATTTTTCAGGGTAGCCCAGGAGGCTGTCAACAACTCAGCAAGACATGCCGACGCGGAGAATGTATCTATTTCACTCAAAAATACAGGCAAAATGATACTCCTTCAGATAGAGGACGACGGAAAAGGCTTTGAGGTCCTGGACAACTTCACTGAACTTCGTGTTCAGGGACACAGGGGCCTTTCGAACATGCGCGAAAGAATGTCCATAGTAGGAGGTCACTTCAGCATTTTCTCAACTCCGGGAAAAGGTACCGTAATTCGTTGTGAACTGCCGCTAGTGACTGTACAATAAATCAGGATCTTTTACCAAAATGATCGAAAGGTGGGAGCCCATAAGGGCGAATAACTTGAAATTAATAATTCATGGAGCAGCTGGAGAGGTAACAGGATCAAACTATATGATCGAGACCGGTTCATACAAAGTCCTTGTGGACTGCGGTTTTCACCAGGGGCAGGACGAGGAGAAGCATGAGGGGGAATCTTTTTCATTTGACCCTGCTTCAGTTGACGCGCTGCTTCTCACTCACGCACACATCGACCACAGCGGAAGGATACCCCTGCTCGTAAAGGAAGGCTTTAAGGGAAAGATCTTCTGCACATTCGCAACATCGGAGCTCGTTGAAATACTTTGGAGGGATTCAGCCAGACTTATGGGAGAAGAGGCTGAATGGAGGACAAGAAAGAATTCAAGAAAAGGCCTGCCTGCTGTAGAGCCCCTATACACTGAAAAAGAGGTGGAGGATTCCCTTGGATTGCGTTCACCTATCCCTTATGACGAAGAAATTGAGATCATGAACGGACTTAAGGTCCGATTCCGCGAAGCAGGACACATTCTCGGAAGTTCGATAATTGAAGCATGGGTATCAGAAAACAACGGAGAAAAACCTGTAAAAGTAGTCTTTTCCGGGGACCTTGGCCCATTTGAAGGTGTTATAGAAAATCCACCGACTTTTATTGAAGATGCAGATTTCGTGCTGATAGAATCAACTTACGGGGACAGGCTTCATAAATCTCTCGAAGACACAAGGACAGAATTTGAAGAAGCTCTCAAGGAAGCTCTCAAAACAAGCGCAAAGGTACTTGTTCCTACATTTGTCGTAGACAGGGCTCAGAGGGTACTTTACGAATTTGACCGTTTCCAGAAAAAATATCCTGATCTCAAGATGCCGAAGATCTATCTTGATTCACCGATGGGAATAAAGGTAACTGAGATCTATGGCAAATATATTCCCCTGCTTTCAGATGACCTTAAAGAAATGTTCCGGAAAGGGGATGACCCGTTCGAACCGGAGAACTTCCAGTTCACACGGTCAGCTGATGAATCCAGAGCAATAAATGAAGAAAAGAGCGGGATCATACTTGCCGGAAGCGGAATGTGTTCAGGGGGAAGGATAATGCATCATCTCAAACATAACCTCTACAAGCACGATACCCATGTTCTGTTTGTTGGATATCAGGCCCACGGAACACTCGGCCGCAGGCTCGTTGACGGTGCAAAAGAGATTAGG
>RZYZ01000199.1 GCA_009930125.1 Clostridia bacterium
ACCACAAGCCCTTCCTCGCATTGCTTCTTCAGCCTCATGAAGTGGTCCTCTATGATTTTATGATGCACCTTAGTCCAGCTCTTTTCATCATGATATGCCTGCTTCAGTTTCAGTACATAGATATATTCTCTCATCTTCTGCTTCCTCCGATTGTTTTCTCTTTTTTTCTAGTATATCATCTGAAGTAAGAACTGCCCGCATCGGGCTAGGAAAAGGAGAGGCTCCCATGAAAGTGACCAGAGAAATGATCGAACCCCAGCTGAGAAGACGAGGCCATCTCCTTGATCTTTTCATGAGAAGCAGAAGCGAAGCGGGTTTTCTCCGCTTCATGAAGCGTTCTGGAAGGTTCCTCTCTTTTCTGAAAGGAAGAGGAAAGAAAGGTCTTAGGATGAGAGAAGAATGGATCCCTCGCCAGGATGGAAGCAGGCTTCGGCTATGCATCTATGAGCCCTTGGAGAAGCAGGATAGCCCTGTCCCCGGTGTACTGTGGCTTCATGGCGGAGGCTATGCCATGGGGATTCCGGAGCAGAGCGCCTTAACCTATAGAAAACTCATGAATACCAGGCCCTGCGTCATCATCGCTCCCGATTACCGCCTCTCGATCGAAGCGCCCTATCCCGCTGCTCTGAACGATGCCTACCAGGCCCTTTGTTATATGAAAAGCCATGCCGAAGAGCACGGCATCCGGAAGGATCAGCTCATGGTAGGCGGGGAAAGCGCAGGAGGCGGTCTTGCGGCAGCCCTTACCCTTTATGCAAGGGACAAAGGGGACGTGCGCATCGCCTTTCAGATGCCCCTCTATCCCATGATCGACCCTTCGGGAACCACTGAATCCGCCAGAGACAACAATGCACCCATCTGGAACCAGAAGTCCAACTCCTTTGCCTGGAAGCTCTACCTGGGCGCCCTTCACGGAAAAGAGCTCCCGGTCTATGCAGCACCCTCTCTGGAGACAGATTATTCGCTTCTTCCACCTGCACTGTCCTTTGTGGGCGATCTCGAACCTTTCAGAGATGAAACCATCTCCTATATGGAGCATCTCAGAAAAGCCGGTGCTGCCGTAGACTTCAGGGTCTATCCGGGATGCTACCATGGTTTTGATATCATCTGTCCCAGAGCGAAAAGCAGTGAAGAAGCAACAGCTTTTTTCCTGGAAGGATTTCGCTATGCGGTGGACCACTATAGGACTCCCCAGGAATAATGAAAGAAGAGCAGGATATTTCCATTGTGTGAATAATGGGTCACATAGGCATATTTTTCTTTTCCGATATACCCCTTTCTGGTATACTAAAAAAAACTTTCAGCCAGAAAAGGAGGAATACCTTTGCCGTTATTATCGTCATTCATCCGTACTCCGGGTTCCATGAAGCATCCGGGCATACGACAGGACCTGCCTCAGATCTCTGAGAAGAAGAGAATCACTTACCTGATCTTCGTATCCGCTCTGACCCTCGTCACAGGATTTTTCTTCAACAGCCCTGGAGAAATTCTGGAGGGTCTTGGCAGAATTCTCACTTCGTCGAGTATTCTCCTGACAGACTACATGGCAGTGGGCAATATCGGTGCCGCCTTTGTGAACAGCGGGATCCTCATGCTCCTTTCCATCTTCATCGCCATGAGAAGCAATACTTCCGTGAGCGGTCCCCTCATTGCGGCTGTATTCACCATCGGGGGCTTTGCCTTCTTCGGAAAGAATCTCTATAACATATGGCCCATCATGACGGGTGTTCTTCTTTATGCCAAGGTTCAGAAGGAACCCTTTGGAAAATTCATCCTTCCCGCCTTCTTCGGAACGGCTCTGGGACCACTGGTCAGTCAGATTTCCTTCGGGTTCGCCCTGACGCAACCTACCGGCATCCTTCTGGGCATCCTGGCAGGAATTGCGGCCGGATTCATCCTGCCCCCTCTGGCCAGTCACTTCATCCGGTTCCATCAGGGGTATAACCTCTACAACATCGGATTCACCTCGGGCATCGTGGGACTGCTCTTCATGAGTCTTCTGCGGGGACTAGACCTCAACAACCCTCCCACTGCCATTCTTCTGGAAGGACATATGCAGGGGCTTACGATCTATCTCACCATCCTGTTTCTTTCCATGATCCTCTACGGATTCGAGACCTGTCAGGATATCGGAAAGGGACTTGGTCATCTCTTTGCCCATCCCGGACGGCTGGTATCCGACTTCGTGGCATCAGACGGATTTCCCGTGACCCTCATCAACATGGGACTTCTGGGATTTCTATCCACCGGGTATGTGATCCTGACGGGCGGGACACTGAACGGTCCCATCCTCGGTGGGATCTTCACGGTGGTGGGCTTCGGCGCCTTCGGTAAGCATGTGAAGAACGTGCTGCCGGTGATGGCTGGCATCTACCTTGCCAATCTCATCTTCATGTGGGAAGTCTCCTCCATCGGTTCTCTTCTCGCAGCACTCTTCGCCACAACTCTTGCACCCATCGCCGGTGCCTACGGCATACTTCCAGGAATCCTTGCAGGATTTCTTCATATGGCCGTGGTGATGAATGTGGGCTATCTGCATGGAGGAATGAATCTCTACAACAACGGATTCTCAGGTGGATTTGTGGCTGCCATACTGGTCCCCATCTTTGATTCCCTGAACATCAACACAAATACCTGGGAGGATGAAAAATAATGCAGAACAGAATAAGGTCCGTAAAAATACTGGAAGAAGTCATCGGCTATTTTATTCATCACGAGATCGACCACATGGACATTAAGTTCTTTGCTGATGAGGAGAAAATGGATATTACGGTCTCCGGAACCACAGAGAAGCCCCCAAAAGATCATCAGCATCTGGAGAATCTGCTCAATGAACCAATTAAGCAGGAATATGAGGAATATTACTGGAGCCTTCTGGGGGCCACTGGAAAACGCCAGGAACTTCGGCTCCTGGGCTCTCTTGTAGACAGCGGCAGCGTAGTCTATGAAGACGGAGTGCTCACAGTGAACGTGAAAAGAAGCTACTGAAAAACATCGCTTCTTCTAAAGAACACTATACAGAGAAAGGAAACAGAAGGATGCGTGAATATCCCTCTGTTTCCTTTCTTTTGCGCATGTTCAATACGGAGGAAGGCCCCCGAGCACCCTGTCAGGTTATTGTAGAATCCTTTATTTCGTCCGCAGAAAAAAGACCCTCCCCAGCTGGCAATATTTCCACAAAGTCGCTGGAAAGGGTCCCCGTAAGCATCCATCCTATGAAGGCCACATCAGATATGCGCCGGTTTAAATGGATTCATTCCGAAACGGACTTCCTCACATCCTCTATCCTGCCGTCCTCCTCTGGTCCGCTCTGATCAGTATTCTTCAATGACTTCTCTTTTCTCAGTAGCCTGCCCATGATGAATCCTGCTGCAATACCAGCTGCATGAGCAGGTCCGCCGACCGAAACTGATGGATTCTGGATGGTCAGAACTGCATTCACAATGAATAACGCGAGGAGCCAGTGTTTGGATTTGGATTTCAAGATGATTGCATCCGGTCGGATCGCTGCATAGGCTGCGACAATTCCAAAGGATGCAGCAGAAGCTCCTGCGATGGGTCCACCAGTATACTCCACAAAAGAGGCATACCCGAAAATCGCCCAGCTGCCAATCAAGCCACATAGAATATAGATAAAATAAATGACTTTCGCATTGGTCTCTCTAAACAGTTGTGTTCCAAAAACAAGGACCAGCATCATGTTCAGCAGAACATGAATAAGAATTTCATGAGAAAAAAACACCGTCACTACAGTCCAAGGTTTCTCCATGACCATAGATAGATCCGGATCAAGGAGAAATACGCCAGATAAGCCAGGAAATGCATTCAATAGGATATAAACGACAAGATTGATCAGAACCAATGTGACCACAGCCTGATTGTTCACTAGATATTTTCTAAGTCTCATTCCGCACCCTCCAATTCACTGCACACCTGCAGCTTTTGCATTTCTTTTTTAACCACTGTATGCTTTCCTTCGGTTTTCATTTCAGAAGCATTGCAGAAATACCTGCAATAATCAGCGTCATTAGCCCTGCTCCTAAAGCCAGCAGGATTTTCTGATACAGCCTTTTCCCTTCTTCTCTTGCCTTTGCAAGTTTATCCAGCCCTGTTCCCTGTGTGAAG
>RZYZ01000200.1 GCA_009930125.1 Clostridia bacterium
CTGGAAGGCGCCTCTAGCACCGAAGACATGTCGACCCCAAGCGGGTCGTAGCTTGTAAGAAGCGGTGCGAAGACGGAAGCCAGAAGGATCACCGCGAAAAGCACGACGCCTATGATGGCCAGTCTGTTCTTGAGGAACTTTCTAAGGGAACGGTTCATGGTCTTGCCGCCGTTTAACCCCTTCTCTTCTCTTTCTTTTATTCTATCGAATTTTCTTTCTAATCTTCTACTTATCATCTCATCACCTACTCTAACTTTACACGAGGGTCCAGCGCCGCTGTCAGGATGTCCACCACAAAACTCGAGATGAGCACTGCGATGACACTGAAGAGTGCAATCATCATGACTAGTGGGTAGTTCTGACCACGTACTGCCGTGACGAAGGTGCTTCCGATACCCTGTCTCTGGAAAATGCTTTCAATGACGACGGATCCGCCGATGAGCATGGGCAGTCTGAATCCGATGAGGACCACCACGGGGGTCAGTGCCACTCTGAATCCATGAACCAGGTTCACTCTCCATTCGGGCAGCCCCTTGCTTCTTGCGGTCTTGATGTAGTCCTTGTTCAGAGCGTCGAGCATACTGCTTCGGGTGTATCTCATGACACCTGCGGTGAGGGAGATCCCCAGAACCATGGCGGGAAGAAAGAGGACTTTCATCTCATCCATGAAGGAGGTCTGGTGTGGAAGAAGCCTGATGGGGAAGATCTTCCATTTCAAAACGAACAGCAGGATGCATACCAGTCCGAAGAAGAACTGCGGAATGGATACACCGATCATACCTGCCACGGTGAGGACGTTGTCTGCCAGGGTGCCTTTTCTCAGAGCACTGAGAAGACCCAGTACGCTGCCAAGGACCGTGGAGATGAGGAGCGCCGCAACGGACAGCTCGATGGTGGAGGAAAGGTTTCTCATAACGATTTCTGAAATGCTGACACCGGAGGAAATACTGAATCCGAAGTTCCCCTGGAGCATTTCACCAAGCCATCTGAAATAACGGACAAGGAAAGGATCGTTCAGGCCGAAGGATTCTCTCACAGCTTCCAGCTGCTCGGGGCTCACGTTTGCCAGCGCATCTGGTGGAATGAGATGGGAGACCGCGTCCCCTGGTGTCAGTTCCAGACCAAGATATATCAGAAATGTTATGATCAGTATCATCGGGATCAAGGACAGGATCCTTCTTATAACATATGAAAACATGGTATTCTCCTTTCAATGAATATAGCTGTGGAGAACCACAGCTATATCCTATAAGATTCTCTAATATTCTTTAGTCTGCTTTGACTTCCCAGTTATGGATATCCCAGTTGTAGTTGAACTGTGGGTTACCGTATTCTGGAGCACCCTTCACAATCTTATCAGATTCGATGACGAATGTTGGCTGATAGTATAGTGGAATGGTGAACAGAGTCTCATTCTCATACTTCTGAAGTTCCTGGAATGCAGCAACGATTTCATCGGTATCGAATGTGGAATTGGTTGCCTCGATCAGCTCGTCAAGCTTTGGATCGCTTGGAGTATGGGAGTTGGAGGAGGAACCTGTCTGGTATCTGTCATAGTATTCATGCAGTGACAGTGCAGCGTTAGCGGCATAGGCAAGATCCCATTCCACTGCGCTTGGTCCGTTTACAGGATCAGCTGGTGGTGTCCATAGAAGAGTTCCAAGATCTCCTTCAAGAAGTCTGAAGTTCATCTTGATGCCTACGTCTTTCAGGTAGGACTGGATGGCTGCCATGAAGTCTACAGTCTGCTGGTCTGTGTAGTAGTATACGACATCCAGTTCATAGTCTTCATCCCAGTTTGCTTCTGCAAGCAGTTCTTTTGCCTTTTCTGGGTTGTAGTCATAGTCGTTCAGGCCGGAAGCCTTGGTTGCTTCGTTTGGTGACAGGGAGTTCGCTGGTACTGCAGCACCCTTGAAGAGGTTCTCTGCGATGGCTGCCATGTCGATGGCATAAGCGATGGCCTGTCTTACTTTTGCGTCTGCTAAAGGTGATGGGGTTCCATCTGCCTTAGGGAATTTGTTGGGATAGAACAGTCTTGTGTAACGGATGTCTACCTGTGTCACGTTGAGTCCTTCCACATCCTTCAGGCTGTTCGCAGCTTCCACGCTCTTTGTGAATGCGTAGTCCACCATGCCTGCCTGTGCGTTGGTCACAAGGTTCGGATCGGAGTCCCCAGGGCTTGGTGTCAGGTAGATGCTAAAGCTAGGTGCGCCTGCATGGTACTGGTCAAATGGCTTCAGAGTGGTGTACTCGTTCAGCTTCACTTCGTCCACCATGAATGGTCCACTACCTACTGGGCTCTGCCAGAATGCGGACTGCTGGAAGTTCAGAGGATCTTCTCCTTCGAAATGCTTCATTGGCAGTGGTGCAAACTGTGTGAAGGTCAGCAGTGCATCTGGTGCAAGTTTTGCGAATTCGATCTTGATGTTGTTTCCATCCACCACGATTCCAGCAATTTCATCTGCTGTTCCCGCAACGAACTCTTCTGCACCCTTGATGGCGTTGAAGGTGGAAGCGAATACTGCATTCAGACCGGAGATCTTCAGTGCATATTCGATGGATGCTTTCACATCGTCTGCTGTGATGGCTTCACCATCGTGCCAGAAGAGATCTTCTTTCAGATTGAACTCAAGATTCATACCGTCTTCAGAAATGTTGTAGTCTGCAGCCAGCTGTCCCTCTTCAGGGTTCAGGTTCTCGTCAGCAACAATCAGATGATCAAACAGTGTCTTGTTGTAGAGGAAGGAACCTGGGTTCAGCCATGGATGTTCGAAAAATTCGACTGGTCCCCCATTGGAGTACAGTACGCCACCTTCGGCAGGTTCCTCTGGTGTTTCCCCCGGAGTTTCTGTGCCAGGTGTTTCTGGTGTTTCAGCCGGATCTTCATTATTCGAGCATCCTGCAAATACACCGAGCATCATCATGGATGCCAGTAAAAGACTTACTACTTTTTTCATTGTTTTCCCCCTTGATCGTTTTTGTTTACTTGTTCTTGTGAATAACCTGTAAACTATTACAATCAATTTACCACACGAAATCGGGAACTTCAATAGAAAAACGAAAAAATTTCCAAAAAAATATATTTTTTGGAAATTTTTTCTAAAAACGTTTAAATCGGTCTTTTTATTTCATAATTCACAACAGATTCTCTGTTTGTCAAAAATTATACTACAGTGTCCCTGATTTTTGATTGCCTCCTAATTCAAAACTGTAATTCAATTCTGATTTGATTAAGATTCCGCCCTTCCTCTCTGTCCGTTCTTATAATCAGCAAAATTCAATGTGAAAAAGCAGGGAATCAGCATGCATTCACGCGATCTTCCCCACTCTAACAATCATTGTTCCAATTTTAAAGTATTGCCTGGAGCCGCCAAATGACACACTTCAGATCCTCATTGCTCCTTTTTCTTCCAGATGAAGCACTAAGACCTGCCAGCTCGGAAACTCTTCGGTCATGAAGGCCCTTATCTTCTCAATGACTTCCTGATCATCCTCTCTGACGAGACCCATGATGGTGGGACCTGCACCGCTGAGATAGAAACCCAGTGCGCCGCTGTCCGATAGAGCTTTTCCGATTCTTTCAAATCCAGGAATCAGCTTTCCCCTATAGGGCTGGTGCATTCTGTCTTCCATGCCCAGTGAAAGCAGGTTGTCCTGTCCTGTCAGAAGCGCTGTGAGAAGGAAGGTGGTTCTGCTCACATTATGTACGATATCCTCATAGGAAAGCACTTCCGGCAGAACTGCCCTAGCTTTCTCTGTGGACAGGGCGAAGTCAGGAATCAGCGCAATGAAACTGTAGCTGTTTATCACCGGGATCTTCTGACTGTGCACCCTTCCCTCTTTTGTGAGTGAAGCCATAAGCCCACCGTATAGAGCCGGTGTAACATTATCCGGATGCCCTTCCAGTTCTGTGGCAAGGGCCAGAAGTTCCTGAGTCGAAAGAGGACTGCCCAGCATCTCATTAGCGCCCATAAGTCCGCCCACGATACAGGCAGAGGAGGATCCCAGGCCCCTTGCCATGGGAATCTCTGCATCAATCTCAATCTCCACCGGAATGAGCTTTCGCCTCAGATGCTCAAAGACCTTATGGTAGGCAACATGGACCAGGGTATCGTACTC
>RZYZ01000201.1 GCA_009930125.1 Clostridia bacterium
CAATCAGCTGATTTCTCGAATATTTCTCATAATCCATTGCATACCCCACACATTCTTCTTCAGTTTGACATTTATTTATAATACTTTCCATTTCTCGTTATTTCCATATCTCCATGATATAGGAAACCCCATATGATTGCCATATGGTCTGCGACAGGATTGGATGTTTATTTCAGGATTCTGAGATTTTTCTCTATGAAAAGACTTGTCATCTGAAGGGAAGGTTGTTATACTAAGTAAGTGCTTACTTACATAAGGAGGTCCAAATGGGAACAAGAACAAGAATGACCAGAGAAGATCGAAGAAAACAGATTATAGAAAGTGCCATGAATGTGTTCAAGGAAAAAGGCTTTAAGGGAACCACCACAGCAGAGATCGCCGATTCCGCAGAAATCACGGAAGTGACACTCTTCCGGTACTTCACCAGCAAGCAGGAAATCTACCTGGAAGGAGTCAGACCCTTCATTGTGAAGACCCTGGAAGAAGTGGTGGAAACATCCGCAGGCATGACACCCAGAGAAAGCCTGCAGGCGATACTTCTGGACCGCATCACCTTCATATCCGAGAATTACGAAACCATAAAACTGATTCTCAATGAATCTCCGGAGCTCAGCGGTATGGGGGTGGATTTATCCAGCGAAATCAGAAGAATCATTGAAAAGAGCATCGGACAGGCCCCCATCAGAGAAGATATGCGCCCCATGGCCGTGAGAATGATCATGGGTTCTCTGCTTTCATTTCTATATATGCCTGAACAGAATGCGAAGTCCATCAGAAATTACGTGTATCAGATTACAGATCTACTACTCGATAACATGCAAGGAGAGAGATTATGACCAGATTATTTGAGAAAATTGGAAGACTTATTGAAAACCATCCCTTCAAGGTGCTTTTAACAGCACTGTTTCTGGTGGTGGTTATGCTCATCGGTGCCAGAAACATCTATATGGCCACAGGAAACGACACCCTGGTGGATGCGGAAACGGAAGTCTACAAGCAGCACGAGGAGATGGAGGACACCTTTGGCGGAGATTCCATCCTTGTGGTCTTTGAGGCTTCTACGGAAGAGGAGCTCCTATCCGTGGAGAATCTCACGAAAATGTGGAATGTGGAAAAGAGAATGGCTTATGATGAGGACATCTATTCCATCATGAGTCCTGCCACACTGCTGCACCAGATGACCATCCGTCAGTCGGATGTCATGGAAGAAAATGTACTGGAGCTAAGCGGCGGTCTATCTGAGATGGGCTCAAAACTCAGTGAAATCGGAAATACGCTGCTGCTGAAGGAAGTGCCTGATCCCAAGGAGATGGAAGAGAAGCTTCAAGGCTTCACCCAAGCCACATCCAATTTCGATAAGCTCATAGACGGTCAGAACAATATCGCCACTGGGATCGGTGGTCTTTCCGACGGTACATGGAATGCGGCAGAAGGAGTTTCCACCATCAGCGGAAAACTGAAGGAGCTGGGAAACACTGCTGCGGGGAATCCGCAGATGAGCATGCAGCTCACAGCACTGGCCGAGAATCTCGATAAAAGTGCTTCAGGTCTGAAAGAGATGTCTGCCAGAGCAAAGCAGCTGGAAGGGGGACCCAGGGAAACGGCAACTGCCCTTGATGGCATCAAAGACCGCCTCGGAAGCGAAACCGAAGCCATGAAAGACAGCCTGAAGAGCGGTATCTCCCCGGAAGAGCTGAAGACCATGGCAGAAGGCTTCATCACCATGGGGGATAACCTTACGGAGATTTCAGGCGCACTGGCCATGTTCCATGAAAAATCGGACATGATGGAAGCGACGCTACCCAAGTCTCAGGAAGAAGCAAATCTGCTTCTTTATGAAGAGGGCAACCTGAGAACGGTCTTCTCCGATGTGGTCAAAGAAGGGACCACCGGTATGATGATCGTGAAGCTTGATGGAGGCGTATCCGATGCCAGAAAAGTGGAGATCATAGAGGAGCTCAATCAGGGGCTCTCCGGTGAAAACTTCGATACCCTTACCTACATGGTTTCGGGTAAACCCGTACTGGATACCTCCCTTCAGTCCGAGATGAAAGTCAACATGATGATCATGGTGGGCTCTGCCCTTGTCATCATGCTGCTGGTACTGGCACTGGTGTTCAAGGTCCAGTGGAGAATGCTGAGTCTGGCGGTGATCCTGGTATCGGTCATTGCTACTCTGGGATTCATGGGACACATCAGTGTTCCCGTCACCATGGTTTCCATGGCAGTGTTTCCCATCCTCATTGGCCTTGGTATCGATTATTCCATCCAGTTCCACAACCGATATGAGGAAGAGGGCTCTGTGGTATCCACAGTGAAGCATGTGGGCAAAGCGGTGTTCATCGCAGTCCTTGCCACCATACTGGGCTTTTTGTCCCTCTATATCTCTCCGGTACCTATGATCCAGGATTTCGGAAAAATGCTGACCCTGGGTGTATTCATCAGTTTCCTGGGCAGTCTGTTCATCCTGCTGCCGATTCTTCATATCAGAAACACCATCGGAAAGCCTTCCAGCGTGCAGCAGAAAAGTGCAGGAGCTGAGGCGGGAAGTAAAGTGAAGTCTCTCTTAGGGGCCATGACAGGTTTCATCCTGAAGCTGAAATACCCCATCCTGATTCTCTTTCTTCTGCTATCCGTGGCGGGATTCTCTAGAGACTCCAGCATCGGCATCGAAACAGACATGGAATCCTTCATGCCCCAGGAAATGCCTGCACTGGTGGACCTTCATACGGTACGAGACGTCATGGGTTCCACAGACCAGGTGATTCTGTATCTTACGGGAGCGGACCTGGACAAGGCGGCAAGCCTTGAAAGCATCAAGGAGACAGGAGATTATCTGGAGGCGAAGTATCCTGATGTCATCACGGATGTGAAGTCCCTTGCTGGCAGCGCCATGCTCTTTTCCGGAGATGAGACTCTTTCTTTCAAAGACTACGCGGAAACAGTCAGCGATCTGCCCGTATCCATGTCGAGCATGTTCATCACGGAAGACGCTACAAAAAGTGCATTGATCTTAAACATCAGGCATCTGCCAACCAGCGAGCTGGAAGAGTTTGTCACATCGCTCAAGGAAACCATGAATGAAAGTGACCTGAATGCCGCTGTCACCGGTAAAAGCATTCTGGATATCGAAATGGTCAAAGGCCTGACCAGCGGGAGACTGGCTATGACCGGTCTGGGCCTCATACTCGTATTCGCGGCGCTGCTTCTGATCTACAGAAACCCTGTGAAGGCGCTGATTCCCATCCTGCCTGTGGTCAGCATCATTGGTCTATCCAGTGGTATCATGTATCTGGCTGGAATCAGCTATACACCCATCACAGCCACACTCGGTGCACTGGTCCTGGGCATGGGTACGGAAATGACCATCATGCTCATGGAGAGATACACAGAGGAAAGAAGAAAAGGAGAAGGTAGAGAAGCGTCCATGAAAAACGCCGTGGGCTCCATCGGCGCCGCCATCCTTGCATCTGGTCTCACCACTGTGGGCGGGTTCTCCGTGCTGATGCTTTCAGACTTTGTGATCCTGAGAGACTTCGGTCTCATGACCGTGGTCAATATCTCCCTGGCACTGCTGTCCACCTTCGTGCTGCTTCCCCCCATTCTGTATCTGATGGACAGATTCCTGCTGTCAGGAAAGGAAAAGAAGGCTTTAGCGATTCTTTCTGAAAAGGAGGAAATGACAGCTTAGAAGAATATTTAACTGTGATTAGCGCTGCTGTCCTGCTGAAATGTTCAGTAAGGATAGCAGCTCTTTTATTGACTTCTTCCGAGTTCAGGAAAGGGCAAACTTTTTCTGCAGAAATAACGTAAAATGCGTTTCTTCCTCTATAATTAAGAAGTATAATAGATACCTAAAGGAAAGGGGTGAGGATCATGAAAGAACTGAAAAGTGTGGAAGAGAGAATACTTGACCGGACACTGTATCTCATCGGCAAGCAGGGAAGCGTGCACGTACCTGTGAGAACCATCGTGAAGGAAGCGGACGTGAACATTGGTGCCATCAATTATTACAAGAATTGCGCCAGAAAGCCCATAGCGAGCTTGCCCGGCTTCAGCCGTGGGATGAATGGCGCTTGCGTAGCAAAACATATTGCAGTTTGAATC
>RZYZ01000014.1 GCA_009930125.1 Clostridia bacterium
CTTGGCTCTTCTGTAGATCAGAAGCGGCTGAATCACGGTGAAGAGAGAAAGTCCTAGGATCAGGAGTCCTTTCAGATACCAGTTCACTTCCGACCAGTATTTCGCGGTCAGTAGAACCATGGCGGCAGTGAATATGACATTGACCAGTCCCACCATGGACTTATAGATGCCATACATGGACAGCTGCCACAGGTCTGATGCCTTGGTCTCATAATTAAACAGAAACTTCATAGGGCTCCTTTACTTGGCAAACAGAGATGGCAGCCATAGGCTGATCGCTGGTATGAACGTGATGAGCAGTAGTGTTACGAGCATCGCAATATAGAACGGAAGCGTCGCCTTGACGATCTTTTCCATGGGCTGCTTACTCACCGCCGAACCGATGAAGAGGACCGCTCCAACCGGTGGTGTCAGTAGACCGATACCACAGTTTAGGATAACCATGATACCGAACTGAATCGGTGTGAGTCCGATGGATACTGCAATAGGAAGAAGAATCGGCGTTGCGATCAGAATGATCGGTGCCATATCCATGATCATACCCAGAACCAGCAGAAGCACGTTCAGAAGCAGTGCGATGATGATGGGATTATCTGTCAATCCGATGATGGCATTGGAAGCCAAAGTCGGTACATGTAGCCTTGTGAGCATGAATCCGAAGATACTGGATGTGGAAATCAGAATCATGACGATGGATAGTGTGTTGACACAGTCTCCAAGGGCATTCCATACCCCTTTCCAGTCCAGACCCTTATAGATGAACACGCTGACGATGAGGCTGTATATAACAGCAATAGCTGCTGATTCAGTCGCCGTGAACACACCGCCTACAACACCGAACACCACGATGAGTACCGCTGCCAGCGCCCAGAAGGATGTCAGAAGCTGCTTGAAGAGACTCATCAAGTTGAACTTATCCCCTTTGGGGTAATTGCGCTTCACGGAGATGATGTAGGACATGACCATGAGGGAAACCGCCAGGATCGCTCCAGGCATGTATCCTGCAAGGAAGAGACTTCCTACGGAAATACCGCCAGCTGTGGTTGCATAGATGACCATGTTGTGGCTGGGCGGAACAAGGAGTCCCTCCACAGAAGACGTGATGGTTACAGCTGTGGAAAAGTCCGCATCATACCCTTCATCCACCATCATGGGAATGAGGATACTTCCAAGGGAAGCGGTATCCGCTGCCGCGGAACCTGAGATTCCACCGAAGAAGTAGGAAGCCACGATGTTCACCATGGCAAGACCGCCACGCATCCATCCCACAAAGGAGTTGGCCAGCGCAATGAGCTTATCCGATATTCCACCCGAACCCATGAGTACACCCATGGTGATAAAGAACGGAACCGCCATGAGGCTGAAGGAGCTGATGCCCTTCACCATCTGCTGCGCTATGGTTGTAAGAGGAAGACCCTCATACAGAAGCGTCAGCATAGAGGAGATGGCAACTGCGTATGCGATGGGGAAACGAAGGAAAATCATAACTAGGAAACTGCCTAAAAGAATCAGTATGGCCATACTTTGTTCGCTCATTTACTTCGCCTCCTTTACTACATAGAATCTTTTCAGATGATTATAGAGTGATTCGATGAGGAACAGAATCATTGCTCCACCTGCCAGAGGAATCGGGAAATACATCCAGAATCTGGAGATGGAAGGCATGCTGACATAGGTACCTCTTGAACCGATCTGCACGGCATACTGCCAGCCCACTACGAGCATGACGATGGCCAGTGCGAATACAAAAAGATCGGAAATGATATCCAGAACGATAAGCGCCTTTTCAGGGATATACTTGTCAAATGCAGTCATTCTGATATGACTGTTCTTCCTGATGGCCAGCGCTGCTGCCAGCACAGCCATGTAGGACATGGCGGATAATACGACTTCTTCACTCCAGGCTGGATCAGGGATGAATTCCACATAACGACCTGTGACAGCCATGGTAGTGATCAGTATGTCTATGATTAATAAGATCTTGCAGAGAAACAGGACTACATTGTAGATTGCATCATAGGCTGGCTTGATCTTATCGAATTTCTCAAAAAAACTTGGCATACCTTAACCTTACCTCCTTAAAAATATATGATGTGAGAGGGATTTCATTTGTGCTTCGTAAACAGATGAAAGAAGCGCACAAAGTAAATGTTTTACCTTATGCTCTTCCTGATAAAAATAGTAGGACACAAAGGATGTGCTCCTTTGTGCCCTACATCATCCTACACTTTTACTGTTTTATTTCCTTAGAGACTAAGGCTGCATGTCGAGGATCTGCTGATACAGGTCTTCAAATCCAACTGTTTCAGCTTCCACAACGTCCTTGACAGCTGCCTGCCATGGTGCTGGATCTGTAACTTCAACGATGTTGATTCCTTCGTCCTTCAGTCCCTGAAGTACTTCGTTTTCAGCTTCTTCGGAAATCTGTCTGTTGAACTGTGATGCATATTCGCCAGCTTCCATCAGGATATCCTGCTGTTCTGGTGTCAGGCTGTCCCATGCTTCGTTGGTGATGATAACCTGGATTGCACCAAGGGTATGACCATCAAGAATCATGTTCGGAGCAACTTCCTGGAATGCATTGGACTTGTAGTTCGCGATAGGCTGTTCTGCTCCATCTACAACACCTGTCTGTAGAGCTGAATACAGTTCACCAAAGGATACTACTGTTGGTGATGCGCCAAGACCATTGACCATACCGTTCATGACAGGGTCATTGGACACTCTAAGCTTCATGCCAGCAAGATCTTCAATGCTGTTTACAGGGTCTACTGTGAAGAAATGACGGAAACCTTCTTCTCCGTAGAATAGTCCTCTTACGCCTGTTCCATTTTCAAATGGCTCAAGCAAGAAGTCAGGAGCTAAATCGGAAGTAGCAAAGTTCCAGAAATGTTCTCTGTTTACAAATGTGTATGGGATGGAAAGAAGCTTGGACTTTTCTCCGCCATAGGATGTAAGCGCGAAGGCTGAGATACGGGACATATCGATTGTTCCGCCTCCACCAAGCATGGTGTCCAGTACGTCATTTTCAGATCCCAGAACGCCTGATGCCTGAATTTCGATGGTGATCTTTCCATTGGAAAGTTCTTCCACTTTTTCTTTGAATGCTGTGTCTGTCTGTCCTACGATGGTGTCCAGTGGGTTAACTTCAGCATAGACTAAAGTCACTTCAGGCATGTCATCAGCAGGTTCTTCTTCTCCTGGTTCTTCTACTGGAGTCTCATCAGGAGTTTCTGGTGTTTCTGGTGAAGTCAGTCCGCATCCTGCGAAGAAAGCGACGAGTACCAGACTGGATAATGTTGCTAGAATTTTTTTCTTGTTCATTTTGTCCCCCTATAATTTTTATATTTTTAATTGGTAACAATAATACGATGTGCTTCCATAAGATGTCTCTTCTGAAAACAGATTCACTTTTCCCACTACTGTCAGGCACCACCCCCTATAAGGTTTGATTCTATAAAGAAAAGTTTCTTTATACTAAAATGAATGGATTTCCGAGTCCGGTCTGATCACTTGATGAAATAGTCCGGATGCTCCCGTCTTATGAGCTCTTCATCCACCTTGTATCTGGACAAGTGCTTTGTCATCAGCTCTGATGCTTCTTCTTTATCCCTTTTTCGGATGGCTGCGACGATTTCCTTGTGGTCATCCAGAAGCTCTTTCACTTCCTTGTCCGTATGAAGCCGCATCATCCTGACCCGGTCAAAGTGAATCATCATGCTGTCCATCAGATGATAGACCTGCATCTTGTTTGCGATGATGAACAATTGCTCGTGAAAGTCATTGTCCATCTGGAAGAACTTTCCAGTGGCATCAGAGTCCACATAGAACTGCTGAAGACTGATGTTGTGTTCCAGTTCGCTTAGGTCTTCCTCTGTTGCCAGTTCACAGACCTGCTCGATGACTGCTTTTTCAAGGACCAGTCTCATGAACCTTGCCTCATCCACCAGAGCGTAATCGATCTTTGAAATGTAACTGCCCTTCTGCGGAAAGATATCCACAATCTGACTTTTACTCAGCTCGATGAGCGCTTCTCTTGTAGGTGTTCTTGAGATCCCCATTTCCACCGCCAGCTCTTTCTCACTGACCATACTGCCTGGTGCAAGCTTCAGCATGACGATATTTTTTCTCAGCGTTCGAAAGGCATAATCTCTGGCAGTTTCCTTCGCTCGCCTTGCAGTGACTTCCATGGAACATCTCCTCTCCTCTTATTTATATCTTTCTTTCATTTTCGCGATGGCTTCTTCCAGACCTAAGATATAGTTGGCACCGATGGCTCTGTCATAGAGTCCATAGCCGGGTCTTGCCTTTTCGCCCCAGATCATTCTGCCATGGTCCGGTCTCACATACCCTGTGAATCCGACTTCGTCATAGGCTTTCATAATCTCAAACATGTCCAGGTCTCCACAGGTGGATAGATGAGCAGATTCGTCAAAATCCTTCTCATTGAGATGCTTCACATTTCTAATGTGCGCAAAGTGGATTCTTCCCTGGACTCCAAACTCTCTGATCATTTCCGGAAGATCGTTCCTGAGATCTGATCCTAGGCTTCCTGTACAGAAAGTCAGTCCGTTATAAGGGCTGTCATTCAGTTCCAGAAACTTTCTGATGTTTTCTCTGTTTGTGATGACCTTTGGCAGACCATACAGCGGCCAGGGCGGATCATCGGGATGGATGGCCATCTTGATGTCATACTTCTCCGCATAGGGCACGACCTTGTCCAGAAAATACTTCATGTTTTCCCAGTAGGTTTCCGTGGACATGTCCTGATAGAAGTCGATGTCCTTTGCCATGGCATCCAGTCTCTCCGGTTCCCATCCTGGAAGAGAATATCCTCTTGCTTTCTTTGCCATGACATCTGCCATGACTTTGGGATTCATCTCCAGAACCTCTTCATGACGGTAGGCCATGACCTGACTTCCATCCGGTAGCTCCAGTGACAGATCGCTTCTTGCCCAGTCCATGACAGGCATGAAGTTGTAGCACAGACATTTGACGCCTACCTTGGAAAGATTTTCCAAGGTCGCGATGTAGTTTTCTATATACTTTTCTCGCGTAGGAAGCCCCTTCTTGATATCCTCATGGATATTCACGCTTTCAATGACTTCCATTTCAAGACCAGCATCATTGATTTCCTTTTTGAGACTTTCCAGCGTCTCCAGTGGCCAGACATCCCCCACAGGAATCTTCGGCAGGCATGTGGCCACACCCGTCACCCCTGGGATCTGTCTGATTTCCTGAAGGCTTACACTGTCGTCTCCGAAAGGAAACCATCTTAAAATCATTTTCATCTCTTCACCTCTACTTTCAACATAGAATGTGAACTTGCTTATTGCTAAACCGGTTCCTATTCCATAGTGACTTGTCATAGTTTGCGCATCACAGATCACTATATTCAAACATGCTCCCTGGACCACCCATCAGGATGTTATCCTTTACAAGCACCTTTACATACAGTTTACCACTGGTATACTAGTAGGTCAATCATGAAACATAAAAAAACAGGGGTATTTTTTACGAATTATACATTTCTTCTTTAAGGTTCTTTTTAGGAATGATCAGTAGGTGTATCGATCCCTGCAACGCCCTTAAATCAATAGGTTCATCAATACTTGTTTTGATTTCGCTTGAAGATTTATAGTTATCCTTGTAAATATTTCTGTATTTTCATGTCAATTGTAAAATAAATATGAAAATTATGTCAGGTGATTCCCTGGTATGGCGGAATCTTCTGAAAAGGTTTACTGGCCTGGTTTTGAGCTGTACTGTTTTTTGTACTTATACTATTATCTGCTGTGCAGGTGATATCATTATTTTGCGAATCTGTTAACCCCATCTTTTCTGAATAACCATCATGCCCTGCAGGAGAGTACTTATCCTCCTGTAAAGCAAAGAAGTGAGAAAGAGAATCGCTTCTCTTCTCACTCCTGATGACTCTGCTATTTGTGATGGACTGCTTACATATTGAAGTACTTCTCCGCATTCAGATAGGAGATTTCCTTCACCATGGAACCGAGCAGCTCGTAATCTTCTGGTGCTTCACCCTCTTCCACCCATTTTCCGATGAGATTACAAAGGATTCTTCTGAAGTAATCATGTCTTGGGTAGGAAATGAAGGATCTGGAATCTGTGAGCATACCCACAAACTTGCGAAGCAGGGACAGGTTGGCCAGAGAAATCATCTGCTTTTCCATACCGTCCTTCTGATCATTGAACCACCATCCTGAACCGAACTGAATCTTCATGATGCCGTCTGTTTCTCCCTGGAAATTACCGATCATGGTCCCCAGTACATCATTGTCTCTGGCATTGAGTGTATACAGAATGGTCTTTGGCAGATTGTCTTCCTTGTCCAGTGTGTTCATGAGTTTTGAAAGGGAAACGGCAATCAGTTCATCATTGATGGAATCAAAGCCGGTGTCTGCACCCAGTCTCTTGAACATTCTGGTATTGTTGTTTCGTAATGCACCCAGATGATACTGCTGTGCCCATCCTCTTTCCTTATACATCTTTCCAAGTTCCAGAAGTATGAAGGTTTTATACTTCTCTGTGTCTTGTCTTGAAATCTCCTTGCCGGATAATGCAGCGGAGATGATCTCTTCCAGTTCTTCTCTTGTTGCTTCTGCAAAGAAAACCGTATCCAGACCATGGTCTGAAAGCCTTGCGCCATGTTCATGGAAGAAGTCCACTCTTTTCGCCACGGCCTTGACCAGAGAATCCGCATCCTTCACTTCAAATCCCACAAGGTCTCCAAGAGCTTTGATGTACTCTGCATACCCTTCTCTGTCGATGTTCAGCAGTTTGTCCGGTCTTAAAGCAGGAAGAACCTTCGTTTCGAAGGACTCATCCTTGGCAATGGCATCATGATGTTCCAGCGTATCGATGAGATCGTCTGTTGTGCAGATCACATTCACATTGGATTTTCTGATGAGATTTCTCACGTTGAAATCTTCTCCAGCGATGACTGCATTGGCTTTGTCCCAGATCATCTTCGCATTTTCTTTGTTGATGGTGTCTTCAATCCCGAAGTACATCTTCAGTTCCAGATGGGACCAGTGATACAGAGGATTTCCTATGGTATAGGGAATGGTTTCACAGAAAGCCTCGAATTTCTCGAAATCGGACTTGGACCCTGTGATGTATTCTTCACTGAATCCCATGCTTCTCATGGCTCTCCACTTGTAGTGGTCTCCGCCCAGCCAGATGTCAGTGATGTTTCTGAATCTCGCATTTTCTGCGATCATCTTGGGATTCAGATGACAATGATAGTCATAGATTGGCATGTCTTTCGCATACTCATGGTACAGCTTCTTCCCTACTTTATTCTTTAACATGAAATCGTCGTTGATTATACTCATTTCACTCTTCCTTTCTTATTCCGGTGATGCGCTCTATTGTTCTATCATAGTCTAAAATCTCATGACTGAAAAGTGCCTATTGAGAACTTTCTCAAAAATGTTCCATGTTAGTATACTAGTAGACATTTAATGCGGTAATATGTGATATCCGCTGCACCTCAGGAGTTCCCGCAACAATACGAATCCTACGAGAAAGTCGATTCAGCTTTATTGGTGAAATGCAAAAACAGGAGACTTCCCAAGCCAAAAGCAGATTCGGATATGCTCCGGATCTGCTTCTGCATTAATTATTTTTAATGACCATCAATAAGCTTGATTTTCTCACCATTGGGAATGAGATCCAGTATATCAAGATAGGCATCCTCTACTTGCCCGATGACATTCACTCGCTCATCGGCTTTAAAGTCAGCTCGCATGATCTGCACTTCCCCGGAATATCTCTTATAGCCTTCGTTATCCAGCGTGATTGCTCCTCTTTTTCGCTCAATGGTATGAAAAGGGCTGATCACCTCTCCAGGCGCGGCATACTCTCTGGATTCCTGTATGCGTATGATTTCTTTTGGTGAGTCGATTCTCACTGTGAAAATCTGATTCAGAATGCTCCTCTTTTGCTTCAGTTTCACAGGAATGGAATAAACGCCTTCTTTCAGTAAACGCAGCACATATTCCGCTTCTGTTTCCGTCAGGATTCCATCCCCCACAAAGACCTCCTGGATCTCATACCTGTTTCTCATTTCCAGATAGGCATGATATGAAGTGAGATTCCGATGCTTCTCAAGTGTCGGTAACCCCTCATGAATGGGTCCTCGAAGATTCTCTTTCCCCGGGATGAACGCCATGACCCTGATGCCGTATTTCGAAAGCATCCTGTTTTTCCTCATGAACTGCTGCTCATCGATCCCCGTTTCAGGTCTCGGATAGAAATTGTGCATGGCATGAAACTCATATCCAGTGGATCGAAGAAATTCCGCCTGCTTCTCAGTGATTGTGGAAGCGTTCAGGCATATCGGCACCGCTTCTGCCGCTTCCAGCATCTCTTCTTCTGTAAAACCATAGTCAATACGAAGAATGTCAATCCCAAGTCGCTTTGCAAGGTCCGAAAGACTCTTTTCCTCGAAAATCTCAAGAGTTCTTCTTGATACATCCGCAATGACTTTGTATCCAGTTGATTTCAGAAATCCCATCATTTCCTCTACCTGGTCTACATAGCCCACATGCATCTCCTCCATAATATGAAGAGATGTGAAAACAGCACTCCCCTCTATAAAGAGAGCGGAGAGCTGCTTTCTGTTTTCTGACCAGGTGGATGGATATACGGAATATCCGAGGCTGCTAGACAGCTTCGACATCCTTATTCTTAATGACAAAGTAAGTGATGATGAATCCTGCTATGTAGGATATCACAAGTCCGAAGAAGAAGTTCAACATGCTTTCAGGTTTCATGATCGGAATAGCCACAAGGCCTGAAGGACCCCATGCATTGGCCAGAACCTTTGTAAGCATGACGAATGCTCCACCGAAACCGGCTCCGAGTCCTGCTGTGATGAATGGCTTGAACATGGGAAGCGTAACACCGTAGATCAGCGGTTCTCCCACTCCAAGGAATCCTGCAGGAAGTGCACCTGTAATGACCTTCATCATTCTTCTGTTATTCACTCTCTTTGCAATGATGTAGATGGCGATGGCTGCACCTACCTGACCTGCACCTGCCATGGCAAGTACCGGGAAGAGGGATACGCCACCCATGACTTCAAGCTGGATCGCATAGATTGGAATCAGTCCATGGTGCAGTCCAAGAAGTACCATAGGCAGGAACAGTGCTGCCAGAAGGTATCCACTGATTACGCTGACTACAGGATTGGGGGAATTGATGATGACGCTCAGTCCCTGAACAAGAAGGTCAGAGATAAATCCTGTCACAGGCATGATGACAAATACGAAGATCAGTGATGTGATGAGCAGACTTAAAAATGGTGTAAGGATCAGATCCAGTACATCTGGAACGCTCTTTCTTATGAACTTCTCCACCTTGGATAGGATCCAGACTCCAAGGATGACGCCGATGATACCGCCCTTACCTGTGGTAAGTATGGAATTCAGTGGTGTTTCTGTATCGTATAGACCGAAGGCTGTGGAAATGGCAACGATGTTCGCTCCGATGGAAACGGCACCGATCATACCACCAAGACCTTCTGTGGCACCAAACTGCTTTGCAGCATTGATACCTGTGTAGATCGCAAAGTATCCTAGGAATGCGCTACCAAGCAGTCCGAAGAGCAGCTGGGTGATATGCCAGAAGCCTTCTGAAGCAAGCACTTCCTGTCCCTGCAGAGTTCCGATAAGGCTTGCAAATCCGTTGAACAGACCTGCTGCTATGATTGCTGGAATAAGTGGAATAAATATATCAGCTATGGTTTTGATTGCTGTTTTGAAAGGCCCCTGCTTCTGCATGGATTTCATGCTTTCCTTGTTGGCTTCCCAGTCTGTTGCTGAAGCATCTCTTGGAAGACCCAGCTCATCTGCACAGATGTCCATGACCTTCTTGACCTTACCAGGTCCAAGGACGATCTGATAGGTGTTCCCATCCACGACCAGTCCCAGCACGCCTTCAGTGGCTTTGATCTCCTCTGCTTTTACTTTGGATGAATCTTTCACTGTAAGTCTGAGTCTTGTCATGCAGTTTGCTGCTTTAATCACGTTGGATTTTCCGCCGATAAGTTCAACCAGCTTGATTGCAAGTTCTTTGTTATTCATGATTTACCTCCAGTTTTTCTGCTTATTTTAATGTTCTTCTTATATGACCGTTGGCTTTTTCAAGTTCGTTCTTCGCTTCCTCCACCGAAGTGTTCAGAAGGATGGACGTGATGGCGAGCTTTACACTGCCTTTGGCTTCATCAATGGTTTTTCTCGCGGTTTCACGATCGCAGTCTGTTGCTGCCATGACGATGTTTTCCGCTCTGGTTTTCAGCTTCAGATTGGACTGCATCACATCCACCATGAGATTCTCATAGACTTTACCAACACCTACCATGGATCCGGTGGAGATCATATTGAGAATCAGCTTTTGTGCTGTTCCCGCTTTCAGTCTCGTGGATCCTGTAAGCACTTCCGGACCTGTAACAGGTTCAATGGCCACATCCGCTTCCTTTGACATTTCTGAATTTCTGTTGCAGGCAATGATGGCGGTCTTCACACCGATGCTTCTTGCATAACGCAGAGCATGAATCACATAGGGGGTTCTGCCGCTGGCAGCTATGCCGATGACCACATCTTTATCATTCAGCCCGAGATTCTTCAGGTCTTCTGTTCCGAGTGTGGTGGAGTCTTCTGCTCCTTCCACCGCCTTGACAAAGGCTCTTTCTCCGCCGGCTATGAGACCCACAACAACATCGGGAGATACTCCGAAGGTTGGTGGACACTCTACGGCATCGAGAACGCCCAGTCTGCCGCTGGTACCTGCGCCCATGTATATGATTCTTCCGCCTCTGCTCAGTGCTTCCGTCGTCCAGCCGATGACCTCAGCCACCTGGGGCAGCACTTCATGGACCGCTTCAATGACCTTCCCGTCTTCTCTATTCATGGTTTCCACAAACTCAAGTGTACTCATCTGGTCCAGGTTCATGGTGTCAGGGTTTCTTTGTTCTGTAGTGAGTTTCGTTAAATCTATCAATTCATTCCCTCCCGCTCTGGGTTTTTTCTTTTGGTTCCAACTCCGCATGCTGATAAGGTTTATCGATGTGTGTTCTCTGGAACTGTTTCAGGTTCTCTTCGTATTCCTTATTCACGTACGCTGTGTATAGTATATCTATGATGTTCAGCTGAGCAATTCTCGAAGACATGGCACCGGATCGGAACATGAACTCCGTTGCGGCAACACTTAAATTATAATCTGCAATAATGGCCAACGGGTTTTCCTCGAACCTTGTAATGGCGATGACAGGTGCACCCTTTTCCTTTGCTGCCGTAACACACCGCAGTACTTCTTCCGTCATACCGGAATAGCTGATGGCGATGGCCACATCCTCATTGGTCATGTTTCTGGCCTGCAACAGCTGAGCATGCCAGTCTTCACTGATGATACTAGGCTTATTGATCCTTAGGAACTTGAGATAAGCATCTTTGGCCACCAGAAGTGATGAACCCATGCCGAAAAGGCATATGGTTTTTGCATTCATGATCAGATCCACACACTCTCGAAGCACTTCCATATCCAGAAGCTTTCTTGTATCTTCCAGGGATACGATGTTCTTGTATGTGACCTTGTCAACAAGGACTTCCAGAGAGTCCTCTCTTGTGATTTCCTTGTTTTTCTCATCATAGCTTGATTTTCTAAGAGCCAGTTCATAGACAAGAGATTTGTTCAGGTCTCTGTAACCATCAAATCCGAGTTTTCTGCAGAGTCTTATAATGGTCGAAGCAGACGAATAGGTGAGCTCCGCCAGTTCGTGGATACTGAGTGAAGACACCTCATCCGGATTCTTCAAAAGGTAGCTTACGATGCCTTTTTCAGCTCCACTGGCTTTACCGGTATACTCCTGAAGTCTTACCAGAACACTTTTCATAGGATCCTCCTAACATGTCAGGGTTTGCGCGCTTAGAAAGTTTCCCGCAAATGATACGGTAATCCTTTCCAATTTGTACTCAGTATACCCTTATGAAACTTAATTGTAAATAAATCTTGAAAGTATGAAACAAAGTTTCAGTACTTGACTCTTTTATAATGTAAACGATGTTATTATTGGTAGTTTCATCATGAATATCAGGCATTATCATCATTCTGATTTCTAGCATGCTCCATAAGAGCAGCCTCGGATTCCTGATTTCGAGCATGAAAAAAGACTACACAAGATTCATTTCTGACTTATGTAGTCTTTCATCTTCAGGCAGGCTGATTACTCTTAAACTTTCCCGATTTTCAGATGACAAACTGCTCCATATATCTTTTCGAAATCTTCAGGCTGTCCAGGACCTTCTCCTCACTTCCTTCGAAGGCTCTGTCCTCAATCTCGATGCAGGCATATCCGTCATACCCGATTTCGTTCAGTGCGGAAACAAATGCACCCCAGTCCACATCCCCGAACCCAGGAAGCTTGGGACTCATATACTCCAGTGGATACGCCATGGTCCCCACTTCATTGAGTTTCTTCTGAAACAGCTTGATGTCCTTGAAATGCACATGGAAGATTCTGTCCTTAAATACATAGATTGGCTCCACATAATCCATCATCTGCCAGATCATATGACTGGGATCAAAATTGATGCCCAGGTTCGGACTGTCCGCAATGTCAAGGATCTCTCTCCAGATCTTGGGAGTAGTGAACAGATTCTGTCCCCCAGGCCACTGATCTTCCCCAAAGAGCATAGGGCAGTTTTCGATGGCGATCTTCACCTTCTTCTCTTGCCACGCGTAAAAAAGCACGCCTGGTTTGCCCCCGGGCATGCTTTCAGATTCTTCTCCTCTTTCTGATATATGCTCTTCCTTTTCTCTATGTCAGTACTTCTTTCTAGAATTCATCTCTTCCCCTCATTCACCTGACAAGCGCTCCTGCCTAAGGTAGGTCTCCACCTTGCTGACGAAATAGGCAGCCACTTCTTCTCTTTTATGTTTCTGGGCTCTTACGCAGTGGATGGCCAGATCGTCGCAGAGATAGCATTTTCTGCCAGGCAGAGAGAAATCCCTTCGAGACCAGATCTTCTCCTCATCTCTCACATCCATATCAAGGAGCCTGCCCAGAGGATGGTTCTCTTCCAGGGACAGTGCGATTCTTTTCACCTCATCAGGACTTTCCTTGAGAAGGATGAAATATATCAGCCCTTCAGCATTACTCAGCCTTTCTTCATGGACGGGTCTGAATCGTCTTCTGACTTCCTCAAGAAGGATCTCCACGGCAAGGTCCGCCTTCTCATGACGCTTGTCCATTCCCGGGAAATTCGCTCTCAGCGTAAGCAGCGTCCCATGATATTTTTCCAGAAGCTCTTTTTCAAAATGATCGCGCTCTTCTCTTAAGCTTAACAGTTCCATCGTTCTCTTTCCTTTTTCTTTGATTTTCATAAATGGACAGGTCCACTCATCTGTATGAAGTCATTATACCGTATTATTCAGAAACCTTCCTGAAATCACAGGAGATCATTTCCATCCCTTTCTTATTTGATGAAATACAGAAGGATGGAGAATGCCACACCTGTAAGAAAAGACAGATAGGAGTGGCCCTTCTCATGCTCACTGGCTTCAGGCAGAAGATGGGCCACCGAGATGTAGATGAGGACCCCTGTTACAAATCCCAGAAGGAGCCCCATGACAGAGCTTGTGAAATTCCTAAGCAGTGGATAGATGAGAAAAGCCCCAGCGGCGTGGTCAGGGATGCGACCAGAAAGGCATACAAAAGGGCTTTTTTCTCGGAGAGGCCTCCTTCCGTCAGAAAGGCATAGGTAATGACCCCTTCTGCGAATTCATGGGCAACCAGACCCGTTCCTGCCAGTATGCCAAGGAGACTGCTCTGGGTGAAGGTCACGGAATAGATCATGCCATCCACGAAAGAGTGGATGCCGATGCCGATGAGGGCCGTATAGCCGAAAGCCAGAGCGGATTTCTTTGTGCTCTTTCTCATGATCTGACTGGTGGCGAACATGAACAGAAATCCCAGAAGTGCAAAGAACCCTGCTTCACTGTTCTTGGAAATGGCCTCTGGAAAGGCTCCGATCAGCGGCGAGGTGATGAGAATCCCTGCAGCAAAGCACATGAAATACTCCTTGTTCTTCTCTGCCCACATTCTGTTTCTGTAGATGGCATAAATGCCCAGAGCATTCACCAGCATGGCGGAAACGGCAAACACAGAAATGAATCCGAAAACACTCATGATCTTCACTCCTTTACACAGCATAGTCTTATCTTTAGTATACCCCTGTTTTCAGATTTTCTGAAAACAGAGAGCAAAAAAAACTCTGCAGGGATCTAGGGGGTACCTACATCCGTGCAGAGAATTCATGTATGATCTTCCGCCTGTTTTCCGTGATATTAGTCTTCCTTGTCTCTCTTGCGTTCCACAATACGAGACAGGAAAATACCCAGTTCAAACAGAAGAATCATGGGAAGGGCTAATAGTGTCTGTGATATGATATCCGGCGGTGTAAGCACCGCTGCCACCACAAAGATGACTAGGATGATATATTTTCTGTTCTTTCTCAGAAAGCGGACTTTCACAATGCCGAATCTCGTCATGATCACCATGATGCTCGGCAGTTCAAAGATCAGCCCGAAGGAAAGAACGGTGTTGACGATGAGGGACAGGTAGCTGCTGAAACTGATCATCTCTTCAATACCTTCCACCTGAAATCCCATGAAGAATTCAAGGATCAGGGGAAGCACAACCACGTAGGCAAACACGGCTCCCAGTATGAAAAATACCCCACCGAAGAGCAGTGAAAACTGCATGGTCCTTCTTTCCTTCTTTTCAAGACCTGGACTTACGAAAAGCCAGACCTGCATGATCAGAAAGGGAGAAGAGACAGAGAGCCCGATGATCACAGCGATTTTGATATAAGACAGCAGCAGTTCTGCCGGTGATATGAATACAAAACTGATGTCCGGCACAATGCCGATCATATCTGTTACAAGGATTTCAGAGAAATTATAGCTGAGAAGAACGGCTGCCACAAAAACTGCAGCCATATAGATGATTCTGTTTCTCAGCTCTGCAAGATGCTCGACCAGGGTAAGATTTCTTTCCTTATCCCTACTCGCTCTTCTTTTCATCTTTCTTCTCGTCGTCTGTGCTGGTCATGATATCTTCGGAAATCTTGTTGGCGCTGTTTTTGAATTCACCGATGGCAAGCCCGATGGACTTTCCGATGGCTGGCAGCTTAGAGGGTCCGAAAATCACCAGTGCGATGGTCAGAATGAGTACCAGTTCCGTGATTCCTATTTTTCCCATTTCTGTTCTCCTTTACTTTTCCCTGTATGGTTTAAAAATCTGTTTCTTACAGTTTGTAGTATGCGTTCAGAAGTTCTGCAGTCTTTCCAGCGCAGTCCGCTGCAACACCAGCACATCTTGCTTTTCTTTCAGGGTCGCCCATGGCATAACCTGAAACTTCCATGAACTGACCGACAGAGTCTTTACAGTTGACGGATGCGGATACGACAGTCTCGTTTTCCACTTCAGGCTGATAGGTTGGAAGTTCTGTGCTTGTATACCATTTGAAAAGTTCTGCTGTCACTGCACCTGCATCTTCTGGTGGCACGGCAAGTCCGATGGCTGTGGCTGCACCTGCAAGAGATCCGCAAAGTGAAGCTGCGCCGTATCCGCCTGCGCCGTTGGCAAAGGCATCTACTGGAACCTGATTCCAGGGATAGCCAGCCATATCTCCCAGCTGACCGACGACGCCATCAATAACCGCTCTGCAGCATCCGCCTTTGTTGAAGAAGGAAGCGTACGCTCTTTCCATGGTGGTGGCTGGGTCCAGCTTCTGGTAAGGATATGGATACTGTGGTGCGTCTTCGCTGGCAGCAAGGTATTCATAGTTCAGCACTTCTTTTGTAGGAAGCTCTGGTGTCTTCTTGTCGCAACCTGTGATAAAGGATGGAAGCACCGCAACAGCTGCTACCCCAGCAGCCGCTTTTCCTGCTGTCTTCAGCATGTCACGTCTTGAATAGACTTTTTCGCTCATTTTAACTTCTTTTTCTTTGACTTCGTTCATTTTCTCTTCCCCTTTTATACATCATTTTTTTATTGCTCAGCCCGAGGCTGCAATAGATGAAGATCATTACGAAGGCGGGTATCAGCGGTTTCTGACGCCCAGCCTCAAAATAGAACTTTTTGTTAATTTCTTGACTATTAATATAATACGCCCTTTTAATGACATATGTCAATTAAAAAACTTCATCAATTTAATTTATGAGACATTAAAGAAATTTCATGAGAGAATTCATCATATCCTAAGAATGAAGTGAAAATATTTACAGATTGATAATATTTTAATTAACACATTCCCTTTCCGGTATACGACCCTTTACAGAATCATTCATAGGAAAAGGAACCGGAGCAGTCATCTGGACTGTTCCGGTTCCTTTTCTCTTGTTTCAATAGTTTATATCCGGTTTACGAAGGAGCTACTCCACGATGGTATTTCTCAGAACACCGATCTTCTCCACTTCACACTCCACAACATCCCCCTTTTTCATGAATCTGGGTGGATCAAAGCCCATGCCCACACCCGATGGAGTGCCTGTGGCAATGATGTCGCCCGGTTCCAGGGTGATGCCTCGTGAAAAATCGGAAATAATGGTGGCGATGTCATGAAGAAACAGTTTCGTATTGGAGCTCTGCCGCACTTCTCCGTTAACCCTGGACTCCACGTACAGCTTCAGTGGAAGCGGCAGTGCGGATCTGTGCAGAATCACCGGTCCCAGCACACTGTGGGTATCCAGACTCTTCCCCTTATACCACTGCAGATGGCCTTTCTGAAGCGTTCTCGAGGACACATCATTGAAAATGCTGTAGCCAAAGATGTAGTCCTCCACCTGATCCTTCGGAATATTGATGCCTCTTTTCCCGATGATCACCGCCACTTCCACTTCATAGTCCAGCTCTTCATCGATGTCGAAGAACCCTCTGACGGCCTCTTCATGACCCAGAATTCTTGTGGTCCTCTTAGAGAAATACACCGGGCTTTTCTGACTGGAAAGGTCCTCCTTCAGGGCCAGGGTGGATTCCTTCAAGTGAGAATCATAATTGACCCCCACACAGATGATGTCGTGTTTAGGCTTCACGATGGGTGCCAGATAGCGGATTTCTTCCACGGGTGTCCCCAGATTTTTCTCATTGATTCTCACCTGGGCGATGATGTCCAGGTCCAGTTCCGTGGCTTCCTCGATGAACTGGTTCATATCCTCATACCGCTCATGGCCGAGAATCTTCGATATTTTGAGCACTTTCGACTCATCCAGGCTCAGTACGCCGATCTGCTCTTTTCCTTTATGGACAAAGGTGATAAATTTCATTTTTCCCCTCTCCTTTTATACTGTCTCTTTGTTGCGTCCTATGCTGCGGATACTTAGAGCACTTCCGCAACGATGCTGCAAGGTCTCTTTTCCTATGCTCTTTTCTGCCTGTTGAACTTCACATCCGGCCTTTTCTTGTGTCCATATATTCTCGGCATGAGCTTCTGGTCGATGTGAGGAGCCAGGGCATTCATGATGAGAATGGCGAATCCCACACCGCCCGGATAGGTGAAGGCAATTCGGAAGAAGGCGGTCAGTACGCCTGCTCCAACGGCAAATACCGTCTTTCCTTCCGGCGTCAGTGCACCAGAGCTGTAGTCTGTGGCCATATAGGTGGCTGCAAAGAACAGGGTGCCTGAAAAGGCATGGCTTCCCATGAACTCCAGATTGAATCCGGAGTAGAATCCGGTGACCAGAACGGCGGTGAGGATATAGAAAATCGGAATCTTCGGATTGATGATTCGCCTCACTATGAGGTAGACCATGCCCACAAGAATCAGGAGCTTACTGGTTTCTCCGGCATTTCCGCCCAGATTGAATCCCATAAAGAGATCAAAGAGCTCCGGCACCTGATCGGAAACGGTCTTTATACCTCCTCCGATGTATTCCAATGGAGTGGCTGAAGATACCGCATCGGGTCCTGGAAGTACCCAGTTGGTGATCCAGGGCGAGAAAAAGGCTTTCAGCATGACTCTGGCCGCAACCGCCGGGTTAAAGGTATTTTTCCCGATACCTCCGGGCAGCTGCTTCACGATGACGATGGCAAAGACGGAACCGATGACCACGCTCCACCAGGGCGCTGTCACAGGAAGACTTAAGCCCAGGAGTGCTCCAGTGACCAGAGCGCTGCGGTCTCCTATGGTGATCTTTCTGTAGGTCAGCTTCTGGAAAAGATACTCACTGGCCACAGAGGTAAGCATACCAAGGGCGATGAGCAGCAGCACTTTCCAGCCGAAGAAGTATGTGGCAGCCGCTGCGGGCGGAATCAGGGCGATGAGCACCTGGGTCATGACCCAAGGGGTGGTTCGCGGGGTCCTGATATGCGGGGAAGGACCGGATTTCATTCTGCTTAGTTTCTCCATCATGCTACGCTCCCTCCTTTTCCTGCTGCGCTTTTATGGCTGCTTTGGCATTTCTGATGTTGTCCAGAAGAGGAATCTTCGATGGACAGATATAGGAGCAGTTTCCACATTCAATGCAGTCCATGGCCCCCAGCTTCTTCGCTGCATCCAGATCGCCCCTGTTATAGGCTTAACTGATGAGAATGGGCTGAAGGC
>RZYZ01000202.1 GCA_009930125.1 Clostridia bacterium
AGAAAATGGGCAAAAAAAGAAACCCCTTAAGTGGGGTTATGAAATATGATAGAAGGCTTTTAAGAATCCGCGCAGATTCTCATAGGCCCAGGGGTGGCTGATTATGGGAAGATAATCTCCACTCCCATAGTGTGATGATGCACTACGAACTTTTGTTCTGGTTTCAGTATAATACAAACGTTCGTTCTAGTCAATGATTTATTTATTTTTCTTTATCAGGAACTATTGGTATAATGAAGAAGAAAATTCTAATTGAGAAGGAGAGTTAAACAATGAATCCAGTTGTAACGATAAAAATGGAAACAGGAAAAGAAATTAAAGTAGAACTATATCCGGAAATCGCACCCAATACGGTGAAGAATTTCGTATCTCTAGTTAAGAAGGGATTCTATGACGGACTGAAATTCCACCGCGTCATTCCAGGATTCATGATCCAGGGCGGATGTCCTGAAGGCATCGGCATCGGCGGACCTGGATACAAGATCAAGGGGGAATTCTCAGGCAACGGATTCAGAAATGAGCTGAAGCATGAGAAGGGCGTCATTTCCATGGCAAGAAGCCAGCACAACGACTCCGCAGGAAGCCAGTTCTTCCTCATGGTGGCGGATTCACCCCATCTGGACGGTCAGTATGCAGCCTTTGGTAAAATCACGGAAGGCCTCGACAATGCACTGGAAATCGTGAGGGTGGATCGTGACTACAGAGACATGCCAAGAGTGGACCAGGTCATGGAGAAGGTCACAGTGGAAAATGCGGAAAACATAGGGGAACCTGAAGTACTGTAAAGATTCCTGTGTGTGTTAAATACTTGAATCAGGAGTAAAATATGTCTAAGGAAAGAAAGATACTCGTCTACGGACTGAGTGAAGAAGAAAAAGAACGCCTTATGGGCGAAGGACTGAATCTGCATCAGATTCACAACGGCAATGCAGGTGGAACACTGGAAGAGCTCATTGAAAACAAGGAGATTCCCCATGAGGGAGCCCCCCTTGGCATCGTGAAGATCATGATCTTCTGCGGATATGAGACCAATGATGAGCTGAAGGACCTGATTTCGAAAATCAGAAAAGAGCATGTCTTCGGTTCCATCATGGCCGTGATCACAAGAACCAATCTGAAGTGGAAGTTCGACTATATGATCGAGCATCTTCTGGAAGAGCGGGAAGAGAACAAGCAGATTGAAATGGAACGACGTGCGAAAATAGCAGAAAATCTGGGGTGAGAAAATGGCAAGAGTCGGTGAAGAACTGAAAAAATCGAGACTGGAAGCGAACATGTCCATGAAGCAGGTGGCGAAGAAGCTGGGTGTTTCCGAGAGCTTCGTCAACGAAGTAGAGCTGGGCAGAAGAATCGTCAATGAGGATCTCATCAAGAGATTTTCCAAAGTCTTCAACAAGAAGATCGGCTCCATGGGGCTGGGATCGCTGGAGGAGTCTGCACAGTCGGAATCCTTTGAAAGAACCAAGGAAATCATCAAGAAGGAAGTCTATGTGGCGCCAAAGACTCCAGTGAATGAACTCTGGAATCAGGCCTTTGGAGAAAACATCAAGAATGTGCCCATATTCGGGTATGATATGAAAAATCCCCTGGGGCATCAGAGCCATGTGGTGGAAAAGAAGAAGATCGACGGATATCCCATGGATAAGGTAGTGATGCTGAAGGTGGAGAATGATGATCTCAAAGGATATCGCATTCAGAAAGGGGACCTGGTGTCTGGGGTGGAAGCCAAAGAGATCCAGGGTACACAGATGATGCTCTTATCCTATAAAGGGAAGAATCTTCTGAGAAAGATCAGAAACCTGAACAATGGAAATGTGGAGCTTCTGACCTTCAACGAGACCCAGAGATCGGAGATTGTGCCGCTGAAGGAAGTGACCATTCTACTGAAACTCTATAAAGTGGAGATCCGGTTGTAGGTATCAGGTATGAAAGAGAAAATAAGCTGTGCATAGCGTGAAATTGCGCTCGTGATCGTAGTTGGAGCATTAATTCAGCAGAAGTAGGAGGATCTGAAATGAACAATGATACGTTGTTATATCTTCTATTGCTTGGGTTAATCTCTGTAATTGCTGCAGGAGCGTTCATTGCGGATGTGATCAGAAAAAAAGACTTTAAAGATCAGGTTTCCGGGAAGAAACCGGTGAGGAAAATGAATCGGAAAAAGAAGATTTCCTACGATAAGCCGGTTGAAGAAGATCCTCAGGTTACCATTGATCGAGAAGTTCTGCGTTCAAGAAGTGGACAGAACGTATTGGGACCGAAATGAAAAATTGAACACTGACACGACTCCGCATAATGCGGGGTCCTGTCTGACTGTAGAGAAAGTGGCTAAAGGGAAGACTTTGGCTGCTTTTCTTTTTTTAGGCTCATATTTGTTTACTGATGAGACTTCGTATTGAAGATTTTTGTGGCAGGAATTCTCAATAGAGACAGGGATCTGCAGCTGGAAAGAAAAGCCTCTGTTTTCCTTCTTGACATACATAGAGCTTCAAGGTATTCTAATCATAGAAGGTCTATGTATAGACGAAAAGGAGGTTGTACTATGAATTTTGACAAGAATCTACTGGGAGGAACCACAGGAATGCTGCTGTTATCTCTTCTCTCAGGCAAGGATATGTATGGCTACGAGATCATCAAAGAACTGGAGCTGCGCTCCGACAGTTCTTTCCAGTTCAAGGAAGGGACGCTGTATCCCGTCCTTCACAAGATGGAGAACATGGGGTGGCTGAAATCCTATCAGTCCAAAGGGGATGCAGGCAGAGCAAGGAAATACTACCAGATCACGATGAAAGGAAAAAAGCAGCTGGCTCTTGAGAAAGAGCAGTGGTCAGTCTTTACGGAATCTGTGGAGAAGGTTGTGTTTGGTGGTCGCTATGAGCTGGCAAGGTAAAGAAGCGTATCTGAGGGAAGTGCTTTCCCAGGTGAAGTTCTCCTATGATCATGAACCCATTTATCAGGAACTGACGAGTCATCTGGAAGAGCGGGTGGAGGACTATCTTTCTCAAGGATACGAGAAAGAGGAAGCCGAGGAAATGGCCCTGGAGAATTTCGGGAACCCTGTGGAAATTGGAAAAGCGCTGAACAAAGAGCATAGCCCGCTCATTGGCTGGCTCCATTTCTTCTCCAGTACCCTGGCGGGCTTAGCCATGGGCGTTCTGCTCCTGGCCCTACTAACTCTGATTTTTGCCATCTTTGACAGCAGATCAGGAGATGTTCCAGGTGAAGATATTCTCCGCAGGATTGATGTGAATGAAAAAGTGAGAATCGACAACAGAATCATCTATTTCGATGAAGTCATCGTGGAGAAAAACGGGGATCTGAGTATCCTCTATAATACGCTTCTGACGAGGGACTTTGGAACCTCTGGCTACAGCTTCGGAAACATCGGCACCATCCTGGATGAAACGGGGCAGGATTATTTCTTCATGTCTGGGCAGGGTTCCGTCGGGGGCGTTTTATCCAGAGGGCGACATACCGTCCATGGCTTCCCGGAAGATGCGGAAAAGCTCATCATCGAGTATGACTACTATAACAGGTACTACAAAGTGGAGATTCCGCTGAAAGAAGGTGGCCTATGAATAGAAAGAGAAAGATTCTGAGAAACGGTATTTTCATAGCCATTTTCATCTCTTTTGCTTTACTGTCCGGTATGTTCTATATAGATCCGGTGGCAGCGTATAGGGGATCTGAGAGAAGTATCCACTATGGTCCCTCGGAAGTGGTTCATGTGGAGGACTTTCCTGGTGGGAAATACTTTCTGGGGAAATACGACCGCTGGATTTCCTTCAATATCATGCAGAAATCCATGGGCATCTTCTGGAGTGCTGGGAGCTATGTCACTGGAACAGAAATCAGGTATGACCATCCTATTTACTATGAAGCCCAGTATGGACAGCCTAATGCCAGAGCCTATGGCATCCGTCATGATGAAAGCATCACGAAGGTGGAGGTGCATCTCATGGACGGAACGGTCATCACCCAGGAGGAGTTTCACGAGGACCTGTTCCTGCTCACCTGGGAGCGTGCATCCGAGTTTAATAAAATCATTGCCTATGACGATGCCGGAAGGATG
>RZYZ01000203.1 GCA_009930125.1 Clostridia bacterium
AATGGTGGTTTTTTTGTATAACAACCGTTTCCGCACCCGCATAGCGGGTGGTTTATTGTTTCGCACGCTTTGCGAGCTCAACAGACTAAAGTCAATAATGAAAAAGAAGCGGTCAGGTTCTCTTTCTGATGTCTCAGAAAGGCCTGCCGCTTCCTCTTTAATTCTCTTTCAGTGTTCTCTGAAGGAAGGCTTTTGTTCGCTCTTCCGTTGGCGCATTGAAGATGTCTCTTGGGTGACCTTCTTCCACGATAACGCCGTCATCCATGAAGATGACACGGTCTGATACGTCTCTGGCAAAGGCCATTTCGTGGGTCACCACGATCATAGTAAGGCCAGCTTCCGCCAGATCCTTCATGACCTTCAGCACCTCGCCCACCATTTCAGGGTCCAGAGCTGAGGTCGGTTCGTCAAAAAGAAGCACATCCAGTTCCATGGAAAGAGCTCTGGCAATGGCCACTCTCTGCTTCTGTCCACCGGAAAGCTGCTTGGGCTTCGCATTGACATACTGGTCCATGCCCACCACCTTCAGATATTTCAAAGCGGTCTCTTCCGCTTCCTTTCTGGTTTTCTTTAGGACTTTCATCTGTCCTACCACACAGTTGGACAGCACATTGTGGTTCTCAAAGAGGTTGAACTGCTGGAACACCATGCCGAGTTTGGTTCTATAGGCATTGATGCTCATTTCTTCCCCTAGAATGTTCTTGCCTTTGTAGAGGATCTCTCCACCGGAAGGTGTCTCCAGAAGATTGATGCACCTGAGCAGCGTGGATTTTCCCGAACCGGATGCCCCGATGATGGAGATCACTTCGCCCGGGTCCACTCTGAAGTCGATGTCCTTCAGGATTTCACGATCGCCGAAGGATTTTCGAAGATGACTGATTTCTATGATATGTTCCATTTTCTAATTCCCCCTCGCTTCGCTTTTGTGTGCCATGTCTTCGGGTTTCAGCACCTGCATCTGGTTCCCCGTCAGGTTGTAGTTTTCCGGTCCATCCATCTTCCTTTCGATGAATCTCAGGATTCTTGTGACACTGAAGGTCATGACCAGATAGATGAGCGCCGCAACAATGAAGGTTTCCATATACATGTAGTTGACACCGGCAACAGACTTTGTGGCAAAGAAGAGCTCTGTCACGGATATGACGTTCAGCACCGATGTGTCCTTGATGTTGATGACGAATTCGTTTCCTGTGGCTGGCAGAATGTTTCGGATGACCTGGGGCAGCACCACATTCATCATGGTCTGGAAATGGGTCATGCCCACAGACTGAGCCGCTTCATACTGACCCTTGTCGATGGAAAGAATTCCTCCTCTTACGATTTCAGACATATAAGCACCGGTGTTGATGGTGACAATGAGAATCGCTGCAAAGGTTCTGTCCATGTCAATTCCGTAGGTATTGGCCACGCCGTAGTAGATGATCATGGCCTGCACGATCATTGGTGTTCCTCTGAACACTTCAATGTAGACAGACATGAGACCGTTTATGATCTTCAGGAAGATTTTCTTAGGTCCTCTCTCGGGCTGCGGAATGGTTCTTATGATGCCGATGACAAGTCCAAGCACCGTACCCAGGATGGTACTGATGATGGAAATCTCTAAAGTGGACAAGGCTCCTCTCAGAAACATCGGCCAGTTGCTAACGGCTATATCAAAAATAGTCTCCAGTGTCATTTTATCCTCCTCGTGGAAAACCGGCTTCAGAAGCTCTGAAGCCAGGTATCACATTTTACTCTGCGGAAGGCTGATTTAAAATCGCCTGATCCATGATGCTCTGCTGCTCTTCTACAGATAGTTCTGCCAGAATCGCATTGATTTCTTCAACCAGGGTCTCATTTCCCTTCTTGATACCTACAGCGATGGCGGTGTCATTAGGAGAAGTCTCAAAACCGTCTGTCAGTTCAATGAAAGTGAACTTGCCATTGGCCGAAGAAGCGCTGACCGCTTCCGGTCTCTCTGTCACATAGGCATCGATGACGCCAGACTCCAGTGCCACTCTGATGGCGGAGAAGTTGTCCATGGCGGTCTGCTTCAGAACGCCTTCCATCTGATCGATGACGTCATAATGGAAAGTGTTCAGCTGGGCTGTGACCTTGGCACCGCCGAAATCGGAAAGACTCTGTGCATCCGCATAGGCTCCGTCCTTCGCTACAACAACGACGAGATCTGACATATAGTAGTTGTCTGTGAAATCAATGGATTCTTTTCTCTTCTCTGTTGGGGACATGCCTGCGATGATGGCATCGATGGTGCCTGACTTCAGCGCTGGAACCAGTCCGTCCCATTCCACCTTCACGATGACCAGTTCTTCTCCAAGACCTTCTGCGATCTTCTTGGCAACTTCCACGTCATAACCCGCTGCATATTCTTCTGTTCCTTCAATCTTCACGGCGCCATTGGCATCATCACTCTGCGTCCAGTTGAACGGTGCATAACCTGCTTCCATTCCAACCTTGAATACGCCATCTCCTTTGGCATCGATCTTTGTTCCGCAACCTGCTAATATTATAAGTGCACTCATGATCACCATGACCATCATACTGATTCTTCTCATACTGTTTCTCTCCTTTTTTGTCTGCATAGTATCTCTATACAGCTTCAGTTTATTTATAATTATTCATTCTAACGCTTTAATAGTGTTTTTTGTGATAAATAAAAAAATACCCGAGACGAACTCAGGCATTAAAATGCACCCTTGAACCCCTTTCTTTCCCTTGATAAGATAGCTCAACCTTATGACCTGGGTAAGCCATAAGGACAGTCCTGCAGCTGTTCACTGCAAGCCCAGCATAAAGCGGTGAGGCCACTTTACACTTCGGCGATAGTTCCTGTGCCATGGGATCTGTGCTTCCTCTACTTCTCCATGGTTCTTAAATACCGCTCCTCTACCTCATCCTACTAAGATGAGGTCACTATTAAATTGTTGCCTCTATACTATCCCAATCCCTATTTCGTGTCAACCGCAAAACTGAATAAATATGAGATTGACACGAATCAGGGAATAATCCTGTTGATGTAAAGATTTACATCAACTTTGAAATTCAAAGATTCTCAACAATCACTTCCCGATGTGAAGAACATTGTCATCGAGACCCGATTCATTGAGAATTCTCTCAAGATAATACGCAGTCTTCTCATCACCGGCCGATTCCATGAGGAGAACCCCTTCATGGCCTAGCATTTCTTCCGTGATCTTCTCTTCGTCTCCTCCGAAATAGAGCACGTTCAGCATGCCTATGGCTTCTGCCATGACAGCTGCTTCCTCCTCCGTGGCATCGGATTCTTCAAGGAGTCTATGATAGATACGTGTAGCAGACCGCTCCTGGAAATAGGCTTTAGAATAGGCATCCAGTGAGCGGAAATCTGTCAAGGCACTGCCCATCATGATGTCTGAAAGATCCAGTTTTCTGCTCTGATACTCGATTCCTTTTTCATCCGATACAAGGATTCTGCCGTATTTATGGGGATAGACCGACAGCGCATTGGAGGCGATCTCATAGACGGGCTCCATTTCTTCATTCACTGTGATGTCCTGAATATGGATATGTCCTGTGAGATTAAGCTTCACCCCGTTTCTTCTGATGATTCCGAGATACTCCTCATGATTGTCGATCATATACCCTTCTATGGCGATGCCGCTGTGCATCAGTGCATTGTGATGGGATACCGTGATGACCTCCACCCCTTCCTTCTGGGCTTCTGCCAGAACTTCTCTCATCCATCTAAACGTCCCGAGGCTGAGGATGCCGCCCGTTTCCGGATACCCAAGCTCCATGTTCCTCTGATACCGATTGGTATCGATGAGGAGCATCCAGGTTTTCTCATCCACCTTCACCGCGTAGCTCAAGGAGTGCGCATCCACTGAAAAAGCTTCCGAAAACCCGTTATCCTTATAAATTTCTCTGAAGTCTTCCGGGGTCACCGTCTCTACCCTGTACTGCTCTTCGCCACGAAACCCTCTGGCGAAGGGATTGTTCAGGTCATGATTTCCAGGCGTCACGTAGACCTCTGTCCCCGCTTCCTCGATTTCGGAGAAGACTTCGGCCAGCTCCTTAT
>RZYZ01000204.1 GCA_009930125.1 Clostridia bacterium
ATGATGAACAGCTACAGACTGTTATCAGAAACAGTCGATTATCCTCTGCATCTAGGCGTAACCGAGGCAGGAACACCCTGGAGAGGGACCATCAAGAGCTCCATCGGAATCGGGGGGCTTCTTTCGGAAGGAATCGGAGACACGATCCGAGTATCCCTTACCGGTGATAGTATTGATGAAATCAAAGTCGGCAGGGAAATCCTGAAAGCGACGGGGCACCTGAAGGAAGGAATCGAATTTGTTTCCTGTCCGACCTGCGGAAGAACGCAGATCGATCTCATCGGCATCGCGAATCAGGTGGAAGAAGCTTTGAAAGACAGCAAGAAGAACATCAAGGTAGCGGTCATGGGCTGCGTAGTCAATGGCCCGGGAGAAGCGAGGGAAGCGGACATCGGTATTGCTGGAGGCAACGGGGTCGGACTGATTTTCAAAAAGGGACTGATCATCAAAAAGGTAAAAGAAGAAGAGCTGGTTGAAGCTTTACTGGAAGAAATAGATAAGATGTAAGTATAGAGAAAGAGAAAGGGGGAGGAATTTTGGAGATACAGGAAATGATGAGCAAAGAATCCTCACTTACTCCATTTAAAATCGAAAATGTGCTGAAAGTCGAATTTGCGAAGAAGATGAACCTGTTCCGGGTTTATCTCAAATCACTACATGTTCTGGATCCACGTGTGAAAGAGCCCATTTCGATTTTCCTGAATAAACTCATTGGTCAGAATTGTGATGTGGCAATCATCAACATCCTGGATGAAGTTCATGAGGAGAACATCCAGGATGTTCTCATGGGCATCTTTCTGACGGAGCCGCTGAAGTATAACTTTCTGAAGGATACGAAGGTCAGTTATGAAGAATCGAGACTCACGATCAGACACTACAGCCCTGCACTGATCCGCAATTTTCAGATGAAAAATGCGGTGAAGCATATGGAACGGGTTCTGACTTCTTTTTACGGGAAAACCATTCATATCGAGGTTCGCCTGGATGAAAGTCTTACACCGGAAAAAGAGGAAATTGATGTAAGACATGAGCTGAGTGTCATGAGAAAAGAAGCGGGTCTGAAAGCCGAAGTGCCCGGTACGACAAAACCTGTTGGTGTCCCTATGAAAGAGAAGGCTCCGGCAGCCGGAAAGGACAGCAAGAAGTTCAAAGATGAACGTATTCTGCTTGGAAAGTCCATCAAAGAACCAAGCATCCGAATCAGAGATCTGGATGATAATTCAGGTGTCAGTGTCATCGATGGCGAGGTATTCAAGACGGATGTGCGAAAGCTCAAGAACGGAAAGAATCTGTACCTGCTGTATGTGACGGATCATTCCAGTTCCATATCTGTGAAAGTCTTTACAAAAGAAGAGGAAGATCTTCCGATCAAAGCGGGGGAAGTATTCCGGTTCAAAGGCAATGTGACCTTTGACATGTATTCCAAGGAACTGACGATGATCGCCAAGGACATCAACAGAATGGAAAAGATCAGACGAAAGGATCTTGCAGAAGAGAAACGAGTGGAGCTGCATTTCCACAGCAATATGAGCAGCATGGATGGTCTCGCGTCCGCCAAGCGTATTTTCAGCCAGGCGAAGGACTTCGGGCACAAAGCCGTGGCGATCACCGACCATGGTGTGGTTCAGGCCTATCCCGAAGCCATGGATCAGTCAAAAGCCACCGGAGTCAAAGCGATATACGGCATGGAAGCGTATGTGATCAACGATGAACTGAATATCGTCGAGATCATCAATCCGGATCTGGAGGAAATGGTCATATTCGATATCGAAACCACAGGATTCTCCTCGAAAAATGACAGAATCATAGAAATCGGTGCGGTGAAGGTGAAGGACGGCGTTGTTGTGGACGAGTTTTCCGCGTTCGTCAATCCTCATCGGCCGATTCCGATGAAAATCACAGAACTTACAGGGATTACAGACGCCATGGTGAAGGATGCACCTTCCATTGAACCTGTGATCAGATCGTTTGCCGACTTCATCAGAGATACGATTCTTGTGGCGCATAATGCCTACTTTGACGTGGGATTCATTCGAAAGAATCTGGCGGATTTCGGCATGACCATAGACAATCCCATCATGGATACGGTTCCTCTGTCCAGATTCCTCTATAAGGAGCTGAAGAGGCATCGTCTTGACACCATTGCAAAGCATTTGGGCATCGATATGGGGTCTCATCACAGGGCTGTGGATGATGCGAAAACCACGCACAGAATTCTCATGAAATCCATGGAGAAGATGGCGGACATGGGGATCCATTCCTTTGAAGAGCTGAACGAGAGAAGCAAAGAGGACATGGACTTCAAAAGACTGCCCATGTTTCACACGACACTTCTGGTGAAAAACAAGACCGGTCTGAAGAACCTGTATGAGCTTGTTTCAGAATCCCATCTGAAAAGCTTCCACATGAAACCGAGAATCAGGAAAAGCCAGCTGGAAAAGAAGAGAGAAGGTCTTCTTCTAGGTTCTGCATGCATCAATTCCGAACTGGTCCGATACATCATGGAAGGCAGAACAGAAGATGAGATAGAGAAGATGGCAGCCTATTACGATTATCTGGAAGTACAGCCCATCGAAAACAATCTGGATCTCCTGAAAGACGGCAGAATCAGAGATCTGGAAGGTCTTCGGGATCTCAACCGTAAAATCATCTCCCTTGGCGATGCCCAGGGGAAACTGGTGGCTGCAACGGGAGATGTGCATTACATCGACAAAGAAGACAAGCTCTACCGAAAGATCCTGCTCGGAGCACAAGGATACAGTAATCAGAATGATGATCTGGATCTGTACTTCAGAACCACCGATGAGATGCTGAATGCCTTCTCCTATCTGGGGAAGGAAAAAGCCCATGAAATCGTTGTGAAGAACACGAATCTCATCGCCGACAGCATTGAAGAATTTCTTCCCATTCCAAATGGAACATTTCCACCTAAGATCGAAGGCGCGGATGAGGAGATCAGAGAGATGACCATGGCCGAAGCCCATAAGCTCTATGGGGATGTGCTTCCGGAGGTGGTGGAGAAACGCGTGGCGAAAGAGCTGAACTCCATCATCAGCAATGGCTATGCGGTCTTGTATCTCATTGCCCATAAGCTGGTTGCGAAATCTCTTTCTGATGGATATCTGGTAGGTTCCAGAGGCTCCGTAGGATCCTCTCTTGTGGCTACCTTTACAGGAATCACTGAAGTGAATGGACTTCCACCCCATTACAGGTGCCCAAGCTGCAGACACAATGAATTCTTCCTTGACGGAAGCGTCAGCAGCGGAGCGGATCTTCCGCTGAAGAATTGTCCGGAATGCGGAACGCCCTATGTTAGGGACGGACATGATATACCTTTTGAAACCTTTCTCGGTTTCGAGGGTGATAAGGAACCAGATATCGATCTGAACTTTTCAGGCGAATATCAGGCAGTGGTTCATAAGTATACGGAAGAGCTCTTTGGAGAGGGCTATGTCTTCAAAGCCGGAACCATAGGAACGGTGGCGGAAAAGACCGCCTATGCCTACGTGAAGAAATATCTGGAACAGAAGGAGATGAATCTTCCATCGGCAGAAGTGGAAAGACTGTCCCAGGGGATGGTAGGCGTGAAGAGAACCACCGGTCAGCATCCGGGTGGAATCATGGTTGTACCAAGGGACAATGATGTTCATAACTTCACACCGGTGCAAAGACCTGCCGATGATCAGACATCTGATATCACCACCACCCACTTTGATTATCATTCCATCTCCGGAAGACTCCTGAAGCTGGATATTCTGGGGCATGACGATCCGACTATGCTGAGGATGCTTCAGGACCTGACGGGACTGGATCCCAAATCCATTCCACTCAATGATGAGAAGGTGCTTTCGCTGTTCACCTCCACGAAGGCCCTGGGCGTGACGGAGGAGCAGCTGGGTATCCCATTAGGAGCATCCGGACTTCCGGAGTTCGGCACGAAATTTGTCCGGGGAATGCTTCTGGACACGAAGCCTAGCACTTTTGCGGACCTTGTTCGAATATCAGGACTCTCCCATGGTACAGACGTATGGCTC
>RZYZ01000205.1 GCA_009930125.1 Clostridia bacterium
ACGTTGAACACCGTGTCGAACCCCGGTGGCGGGGTCCGCATGATGTTGTTTACCTTCGGATTGCTGTACACCAGCACCATATTGTGCGGCGCCTTCACCGTGTCCACCAGGTCCTTGCGCTTGGTGAACAACGAGAACGTCGTGCGTGGATTGCGCTCCGCAATCAGGCAGAAGTTCTCGTAGTGTTGTTTGTTAATCAGTTCCCCATGTGCGTGAAACCTGCACAGCGCAGCGGTTATTACCGGCACCTCGGTCAAGGGACCCGAGGATAAGGTGACGCCGTTACGCTGCCACGGCGTTGCGCAGCCCTGACGTGACGTCTTGAGCATGCGCATACTGTAGCACTTGTGACAGATGTTCCCTTGACACTTCGCCATCTTCTGGCAGAAGGGATTTGTCAAGGGATTTGAATTGATCGACACCAAGTGGCGAAGTTTCCCCGTCATTTTGGATATGGTTATCATTTCTCCATTCTCCACTGTATAGATTTCATCCGTATAGGCATCTCTTAGGGTTGCCCCATCGGAAAATGCATCCCTGACCGTAACCGTCACCTCACCAGGTTCTCCTTCGTAGATCACCACCGTATTTTCCAGTCCGTTCCGGTCATAGTTTCGCATATACACGTAGGGCTCCTCACTTAATCTTGTATGCTCCCCTGCCCCCACAGCAAGATTTCTGTTTCTGAAACTGCCGAGTTTTCTGAAATGGGTAAGCAGCGCTTCATCCACCTCTTCCCAGTTCATAGGGGACCTGGTTCCCTGGGTGGCATCGGATCCGCCGTCTCCCATGGGTCTTGCGGTCTCATCTCCATAGAAGATCTTCACCGCGCCGGGCAGAAGAAGAAGATAAGTTCCCCCTTCTTCCAGACGGTCTCTGGGGAAAAGGTTGGTGTCATGCTGAGAAATATAGCTTAATACATTGAACGTCTCATCACTGTTCAGCACCTCCGCATAATTGGTGAAGACACTGTCCTTGTTTCTTCCCCGAAATACGGGTCCGTCTTTCTTCAGTCCCTGGAAGGTGAAGTTGATGAGGGCATCAAATCCGTTGTCGAAATAGTAATCCTTCAGGACACCATGACCCCAGACCTCTCCCATCATAAAGAAATCATCGGTGAAGGCAGCCGCCGGTTTATCCGGATTGTTCTCTCTATAAGTGTGGAGGGCTTCTGTGGCCGCCTCTTCAAGCTCCGCCCATCTTTCCACTTCCACATGCTTGGCGGTATCGATTCGGAATCCGTCGATACCGAACTCTTCCACCCAGGCACTGAGCCACGCGATGATGTACTCATAGGGCGCCAGAGACAGGTCACGCCTGAGGTCCTTCGCACTGGGCAGGATCCAGGGGTCATAGGCTTCATCCTCATTCATCCACTTTCTCTCCAGGATGGGCGGAAGGCCGATATCTTCTGTCACATCGGTTCTCACATCGGGAAGCCCCGCCAGGGAAAGATCGATTTCCGTGGCACCGGGCTTCTCGTAGCCGGGCAGATCCGACCTCACCCAGTCTCCCCAGTAGTTCTCCCAGGCTTCTTCGCTCTCATAGTCCACATGGTCCGTATAGGAAAAGAAGTCATCTCCCTCCTCCACGGCAAAGTCTTCCGGAAGATCCACGCTTCCATAGCCGTATTCCAGCATATCCTGAAGATTCGGATAGCCCACATGGTTCATGACCACATCCATGATGATCCGGATCCCCTGTTCATGAGCCGTATCCACAAAGGTTCTGAACTCTTCCACGGTGCCCAGATTCTGGTCCATCATGGTCCAGTCCAGTGCATAGTAACCATGAAAGCCGTAGTGAGCGAAATCGCCCTCTCTGCCCCCGCCGATGTAGCCGTGAATCTGCTCGTAGGGCGCTGTGATCCAGATGGCATTGATGCCCAGATCCCTGAAATAGCCTTCCTCAAGCTTTTCCGTCATGCCTTTGATGTCTCCGCCGTTGAAAGTGCCGATACTTGTGCCCAGACTGTCCACGGTCTCTCTCCCGTAGGCGTTGTTATTCTCCTCATCTCCATCGAAGAAGCGGTCGGTCATGGCGAAATACACCGTGGCATTTTCATAGGAGAAGGCTCCTTCTGTTGATGTTCTGTACTGCGTTTCCTTCTGGCAGCCCATGACCGTCAGCGTCATCACTGCCAGGAGGAGTGTTATGGCAATCCTCTTCTTCATATACTTCTCTCCTCTTTATCCAGGCGTTCTCTTGTCTTCTCTTCCATGGTCAGGAAGGAGAGGCCTTTCATCTTGATGCTTCCGTCAAGAACCACCTTTTCTCCTGTATAGAGATTTCTCCCTTCTATCTTTTCAGGCAGATCGATTTCTCGCAGGCGATTGTCCAGGTTGAAAAAAGCAAGGATTCTCTTCCCCGCATGATTTCTGCTGAAGGAAAAGACTTTTCCTGAAATCATCTCCACCTGGAAATCTCCTTCGGAAAGCACGTCGTTCTCTTTTCTCACTCTGATGGTTTCCTGGAAGAAACGGAAAAGCTCCTGATCCCAGTCTCCGCGGTCCCAGCTCATGGTTCTTCTGCAAAGCGGGTCCATGCCTCCGCTGATGCCGATCTCATCCCCGTAGTAGACGTAGGGCACACCCTTGTAGAGGAACTGGAAGGCCGTGGCCAGCATCAGCTTCTCTTTTGAGCCTCGGGTCTCTGTAAGAAATCTTGGCGTATCATGACTGCCCAGAAGATTCAGCATCTGGTGGGTAATCTCCTCTCTGTAGATGGTCTGATTGTGGATGAGCACCTGGAAGAATTCCTCCAGACTCAGCTCTCCTCTGGCGAAGGTATCGATCATGGCATGACGGAAAGGATAGTTCATGATGGAGTCCAGTTCGCTGCCCTCCAGAAAATCCTCTGCCTCATGCATGATCTCGCCGATGATCACCGCATCCTTCTTCGTTTCCTTGACCACCTTTCTCAGGTCCTTCAGGAAACTGTGGCTGAGCTCGTCGCAGACATCCAGTCTGTATCCGTCGATGCCTGTTTCCTCGATCCAGTATCTGGCCACATCCAGAAGATACTGCCTGGCCGCCAGGTTCTTCAGATTGATCTTGGGCATATAGGCGATGTAGTTCGCAAAGGTATAGTAGTTCACCTTCTCCTTGGATACAGGGAAGGAATCCAGATGATACCAGTCCTTGTACCGGGACTTCTCCTGGTGCTTCAGCACATCCTCGAAGGCGAAGAAGTCATGTCCCGTATGATTGAACACCGCATCAAAGACCACCCGGATCCCCGCCTCATGGCATTTTTCCACCAGCTCTTTCGTCTCGTCCAGCGTACCGAAGCTGGGATCGATCTTATAGTAGTCCTTCGTGTTGTACTTATGATTGGAAGTGGACTCGAAAAGAGGCGTGAAGTAGAGCAGGGTGATGCCAAGCTCCGAGAGATAAGGAATCTTCTCGGTGATGCCTTTGATGTTGCCCCCGAAATGACTTCTGGTGGTGGGCGTATCTCCCCAGGTGGAGAGCTTCTTTTCCCCTATCACCACTTCCGCATGTTCCGAGCGGTGGAACCGGTCGGGAAAGATCTGGTAGCAGACGGATTTCTTCAGCCAGTCCTCTCCCTCATAGACATCCTCCTCCGCAATGTAGGGAAAGGCGTAATGGCGAAGCACCCTGGGCTTTTTCTCCCAGGCGCCTCTTTCGTCCATATACAGGACCTTCCCCTCCTGGTCTCGCAGAAGAAAATAGTAGGCATAGCGGTTTCTCGGAAGATCGAGGACCGCGTCGTAGTAGTCGAAATGGATATCCCTGTAGGATTTCTTCATGGACCGGATCTTGAAGATGTTCTTCGTGAGATAACGGTCCCGGTAATAGACCTTGATTTCGGAAAAATCATCCCTGGCTGTTCGAAGCCTGACATAGAGATGATCCTTGTCCTTCGCATAGGCATAAGGAATGGTGGTCTGGTGATGAAGTGCATGGATATTGATCATGTCTCTTTTTCCTCCTCATGGATGCCTGAACCTTTGCTCCAGGCATCTTTTCTGTCAGAAAAGGTGCCATAGTA
>RZYZ01000206.1 GCA_009930125.1 Clostridia bacterium
TGAATGAAAAGGTTTCAGACAAGATATAGCGGGTAGATATTATGGAAATGTTAAATCTCATGAAACGGGTTGACATTCGAGAATTTCCGCTCAGAAAGTTATACACAAAGAATGTGGACAATAATGAAAAACTGTGGATAACATCAGCATTGATTCTGTTGGTTTCCACTATTTTAACCACATTATCCACAGGAAAAGGAGTGGAGCATCCACTGTTCTGTGGATAACATTTAAAAGCTGCAATGCATACTGCGAATCATATTTCAAGGAGAATTTATTATGAAATTCATAAAAGATACTGTTCGGGCCACCTTTGTGAGAAGACCAAACCGCTTTCAGGGGTTTGTGGAATATGAAGGAGAAGTGATCATGACCCATGTACCCAATACGGGTCGTGTTCAGGAGATCCTGCTGCCGGGTGCAACGGTGATTCTGAGAAAAGAAGACAATCCTGCGCGTAAAACCGCCTTCAGTCTCATTGCTGCATATAAAGGAAAAGCGCTGATCAATATCGATTCTCAGATTCCCAATAAAGTGGTGGAAGAAGCTCTTCTGAGTGGTCACATACCGGAACTCAGGAAATACTCTATTATACAGAGGGAAAAAACATATAAGAAGAGTCGATTCGATTTTCTGCTGGAGACGCCAGAAGGAGAGAAGTTCTATCTGGAAGTCAAGGGCGTGACACTGGAGGAGAATGGAAGAGCGAGTTTTCCGGATGCCCCTACAGAAAGAGGGACAAAACACATCAACGAGCTGATGGATGCCTTTGATGAAGGGTACGGAGCGGGCGTGATTTTTGTTCTTCAGATGGCGAACATGAAAGAATTTTCACCAGCCTATGAAAAGGATCCGCTCTTTTCCTCTACACTCTACAAGGCCAGCCAGCATGGCGTCAGGGTCATGGCTTATGAATGCAAAGTGACAGAACATTCCCTTGATCTCACCCAGCCGGTTCCGGTGCGATTCCGGGAGGAAGGTTGACCGAAGTTTCAGAAAAAACTTCATATATCTGGACTTGAATAGTGATATAATAATTCAAAATGAATGGAATTCTGGAGGGACATATGGAAAAGAGACCTGCACCGATCATCACCACAAACCTGCGAGGACACATGCTGGAAGTGCCTGAAGTGATTCGAAAGGCAAGTGGTATCGTGATCCTTGGAAAACGAATCAAATCACTGCTCTTTACGACGGATGTGGCAGTGATCAAGAATACCAATGCGGACGCCATCATGAGTGTCTATCCCTTTACGCCGCAGCCCATCATCACCCAGAGCCTCATAGCGGCATCGGATGTACCGGTTTTCTGCGGTGTCGGTGGGGGAACCACCACAGGCAAGAGGGTGATCAATCTGGCTCTGGATGCGGAGTTTAAAGGAGCCATTGCCGTGGTGCTGAATAGTCCCACAAAAAATGATATACTGCAAGGGGTGAGGGATACCATCGATATTCCCATCGTCATCACCGTCATTTCCATACTGGACGACTTCGAGGAAAGAATCCGATCCGGTGCCACGATCTTCAATGTATCCGGAGCGAGAGAAACACCAGAGATCGTGAGAAAGATCAGGGAAAAATATCCGGAGTTCCCGATCATCGCCACGGGCGGTCCAACAGAGAAGAGTATTCTCGAAACCATCGAAGCGGGAGCCAATGCCATCACCTACACTCCACCATCCAATACGGAAATCATGAAGAAGCTAATGGATAAATACAGGGGGCAAAATTATTGAGTGCAAATGTATTAGCAGAAAACTGCAAGCACTGTCCGGAATATCAGAAGAGCTGTGAGGGCAATGACCCAACCTGTCTCTGCTACAGATGTCCAAGAAATCTCGGGCAATGCATAACAGTTAAGTACTGCAGAGAAACAGAATCGGTTCTGGAGCTGGCAAGTTCTATAGACATGGAACGTGAATATATGATAGAAAGATATTACAAGACAAAAAATATGGAATAGATAGGAGTGAAGATTTTGGAAGACTACAAAGAAGGATTCAAGAGATTTCTTGAGATTCAGGAAGAGATGAAGAACATCGGAGATGCACAAGGTGTCCTTTACTGGGATATGGCGACGATCATGCCTTCCAAGGGCGTGGAGAGAAGATCTGAAGTGATGGCATACCTCAGTAAACTCATGTATGATCTGGAAACCAGCAAGGAATACAATGATCTGGTCTATGGTCTCCATGAGCACCTGGAAGAAATGGACGACAAGGAAAAGGCCATGATCAAAGCAGCGAAGAAATCCCTGGATTTCATGAACAAGATTCCAGAGGAGGAATATCTCGAATACAGCAAGCTTGTGGCATCCGGGGAAAACTACTGGGCAGATGCGAGAAGCAAGAACGACTACGAAGCATTCAAACCGATCCTGGAGAAGATTGTCTATTTCAACAAGAAGATCGCCGGATATATCGGCTATGAAGATACGCCTTATGATGCGCTTCTGGATATGTATGAACCAGGTGCCACAGTGAAAGAAATCGATAAGGTGTTCAAAGAGCTGAGAGACGGTCTTATTGAGCTGATCGACAAGATCAATGCCAGCGATGTCAGCATAGATGGGGATATTCTCAAGGGCGAGTATGAAATCGAGCCACAGAAGAAATACAACACAGAGCTTGCCAAGAGACTAGGATATGATTTTGAGCGTGGAGCCATTGCAGAGAGTGCTCATCCTTTCTCCACAAATTTCGGAAACAAGGATGTGAGAATCACAACGGCATACAGCAAGGAAGACCCGCTTACCGCCATGTATTCCACCATTCACGAAACAGGACATGCCATTTATGAGCAGAATATCCCAGACGATCTTACAAAAACCAATATCGGTGGAGGGGTATCCATGGGTATCCATGAGTCCCAATCCAGATTCTACGAGAATATTCTGGCTAGAAGTCAGGAATTCATCGATGCCGAATATCCGAATATGGTAAAGGCTTTCGAAGGTCTGAAAGACCTATCTCCATTTGATGTGTTCCAGGCGGTGAATGATGTGAAGCCATCTCTGATCAGAATCGATGCAGATGAACTCACCTACAGCCTTCATATCATCATCCGTTATGAACTGGAGAAGATGATGATTAATGGAGAAGTGAATTTCGATGAACTTCCAGAATTGTGGGCGGACAAGTATGAAGAGTATCTGGGGGTAAGACCAGACACCTTCGCCAAGGGTGTACTGCAGGATGTCCACTGGTCCGGTGGTATGATCGGATATTTCCCAAGTTATGCGCTGGGTAATCTCTACGGAGCTCAGATGCTGTATAAGGGAATCTTCAGAGATCTTCCAGACTATCATCAGCTGATTAAGGACGGCAAGATCAGTGAAATCACCAAATGGCTTTCCGATAATGTGCATAGCCATGGTGGAACCTATGAGCCCAAGGTTCTCATCGAGAAGATCACAGGGGAGCCGCTGAATGCGAAGTACTTCCTCCAGTATCTGAACGAGAAGTACAGTAAAATCTATAACTTATAGAAAACATGAAAATGGTCCTGAAGGAGATCTCCTTCAGGACCATTTTGTATTGCTATGATTTTATGAGCACGAATGGAAAGGTTCTTCTATAAGTGTCTGATGATGTGCAGAAGAATCGATACGGTGTTTTCCACAGCCAGGTCCTTGAACTTTTCATAATCCATACTGGCACCGGTGTTGGCATTGTCTGAAATGGAGCGGATGACAGCGAAGGGAATATGATTGAGATAGGCTGCCTGCGCAATGGCTGCGCCTTCCATTTCGCATGCCGAAGCATCAAAGGCTTCAGCCAGGTCCATGATTTTCTCTTTGCTGGAGATGAACTGATCCCCGCTGACGATGACTCCTTCATGGGTGGTGTAGTCGTGATTGCTTCTTGATGCATCAAGTGCAAGGCTGGTAAGCCTTTCATCGGTGGTGAAGGAAGAGGTTTCGAATCTCGGGATCTCTCCTCGTTTCAGACCGAAGGCGGTCACATCCATATCATGCTGAATCAGTGATGTGGCAACGACA
>RZYZ01000015.1 GCA_009930125.1 Clostridia bacterium
CATTACAGCCCTGCCTATCATAGAAACCCAGGCGGAAAATATCTCCGCCTACATTCCGACGAATCTCATCTCCATTACGGATGGTCAGATCTATCTGTCTCCCAAAATCTTTCAGAGCGGGAACATACCAGCGGTCAATGTGGGCACCTCTGTATCCAGAGTGGGCGGAAAGTCCCAGCTGGCTGCATACAGAGAAATCACCGGTCCACTCAAACTGAGCTATTCGCAGTTTGAGGAACTGGAGCTGTTCTCCAGTTTCAGTACTGTGGTGGACGAAAGCACCAAGCAGCTGCTCGCTCGTGGTGAGAGAATCAGAGCGGTATTCAATCAGTCGCAGTTTTCCCCCATGGAAGTGACCCATCAGATCGGTGTGTTTATGGCCCTCACTGAAGGGTATCTGGATGAAGTGCCTCTGGAGGAGATCGGAGCATATGAGAAGCGCATCATAGAAGTGGTGGAGGGTATGGAGTCATTCAGAAGTGCGGTTCTCAAGAACAGTAAAATCCAAGGGTCCTTAAGGGAGGAGTTTCTGGACGCTGTGAAAGAGGCTCTGGAAGAAGAGGTGAGGAAATGAAGAATCTGCAGACGCTCAAAAAGAGCCTGGCTTCTGCCAGAAATCTCTTCACCATCGTCAATACCATGAAACTTCATGCCACCACAAACATCAACCAGTTCCAGCAGGCGGCAGATGCTTCCATGCAGTACCGTCAGGTCCTGAACAAAGCGCTTTCCGTGGTTATGAAGAAGAGAGAGATGCCTGAAGAGGTCTTAAGACGAAACGATGGAAAGACGATCCATGTGGTATTCAGTTCCGATCATGGACTTTGCGGGAGTTTCAATGAGAGGATCATAGACTACGTAAAAGAAAGAATTATGAATGGTAGCATTCTACTTGTTGTTGGAGAACAGGGATTAAAAAGGCTTGAAGGATATAAGGTGGAGGGGTTCTTTTCCGTACCACAGACGGTGGATGGAATCACTGCTTCCGTTCAGAATCTCCTTTCCGAACTGGATGAACTGAGAGAAAAGGAGAAGGTGAAGGAAATCTATCTTCACTACAACAGATCTTCGGGAAAGCAGGGGTTTCGTGAGCATTCTGAAAAACTCTTTCCTCTGGAACTGAAGAAAATCAGAAAAGAAGATGTGAAATGGAAGTCTGGTGCACAACCTACCTATTATATGTCGGGTGAAAGACTTCTTTCCGATCTTCTGAAACAGTATTACTTCATCACACTCTTCAGGACCTTCTGCTACTCTCTGGTGACGGAGAATGAAAGTCGCATCGCCTCCATGACTTCGGCGAAGAAAAACATAGAAGAGCGCATGGAAGAGCTGGAGATGAAGTATAAGCGTCTCAGACAGGATTCCATTACCGAGGAGATCAGAGACATCACTTCCGGATTCCATGTGCTGAAAAAGAAAGAATGAACGCTTAGTCTGCTATGGGATAGACTAAGCGTTCATTCCTGGGGTTTGTATATATTATGATATGAAATCATAATTTCGATGGTGACGATGTGGATTATTCAGATCTCAGCATGCGGTTATTCCACATCAGCTTCAGGAGCATTCTTCTTGACGGATTCTATGCCGTTCATGCAGGATGCTTTTTTCTTGTATCCTTCGCTTGCCGCGATGACTTGACCGTTTTTGGCTTTCAGTCTGAATCGGAACTCTCCTGCCTTATCTGCATAAACCTCAAATTTCGGGTTTTTCTGCTTGCTGTAGTTTTCGTCGGTCTGGTCCTCCACTTCTGCAACGGGTGCATTGGTTTTTACACTGGCAATTCCATTTTTGACAGATTTCTTTGAGGCGTAAACTTCCGATGTGGCGATGATCTGACCATTTGTCGCGAGAAGATCAAACTTCATGCCTGTTTTGGTTTCCTTGATTAAGAATTTCGATGCCATAGTACCCTCCTATCGTAACAGCTTCATGTAGTATGCTCATGTTGAGAGAATTTTCTGTCTTTTCATAATTATAACAAATATATCAGTGTGTTTCAACGGGAGAAAGAGTGCTATCTTCCGGATAAACGCTCTGTTTTGTATTCTTTCCATCAGAATCTGTATATCCGGAAAAGTTCTATTTCCATTGAGTCATGGTATATTGTTCTATATTAATAAGTTTTATGCAGTCCGATCTCTTTATGGGGCGGTATATCATTCCTGGGGACTGCGAGAGAAGGAAGCGTAGCTATGGCACAGAACCAGTCTGCTCTAAACAGTAAAGATTCAACCAAAACTGAAATGATATTAGGCGGTCCCATGTATAAGGTGATCTGGATAATCTCCCTGCCGCTGATACTTAATAATCTCATCATGACCCTGTATAACATGGCAGATGCATTTTTTGTGGGCCAGCTGGGTACCACGGAATTTGCTGCGGTTTCCTTTGTGAACCCTGTGATGTTTCTTTTCCGGTCCATTGGAATGGGGATCCAGATCGCGGGCACGTCCATCCTTGCTCAGCTCATTGGCAGAAACAAGATCAAGGATGCCAAGGAATATGCCTGGCACGTGATGGTTTTCACAGTGGGCATGGGCCTGCTCATCGGCTTCATCGGCTATTACACGTCTCCTTACATCATACAGTTCATGGGGGGAACCGGAAGATTCGGAGCACTCTCCAATGATTATCTTCGTTATATATTCCTGGGCGTACCTTTCCAGATTGTCTTCATGGGTTTCGTCGCCATCATGAATGCCCAGGGGAATACCAGATCCTCTACCTTTGTGAACTCCTTTTCCGCCATACTGAATATTTTCCTGGACCCGTTTTTCATCTTCGCTACGATTCCGGTTCTAAACCTGCCAGGTCTTGGTATGGGGGTGGCAGGAGCAGCGCTGGCCACTTCAGCATCTCAGGTGGTTCTGATGATTATGGGCTTCTTCATCATGAGAAAGACCTCAGAAGAACTGCCTGTGAGCTTCAGAAACATTTCTTTCGATGGTGAGAAGCTGAAGAGAATCATCAGCGTAGGGCTTCCAAGCTCTGCGGGACATTCTGGGGCCGCATTCGGATTCATTCTGCTTAATACCTTCATAGCGGGGTATGGCACATCCCTTCTAGCAGCGTTCTCCCTGATCAACCGCATCAACAACATGATCATGATGCCTGCCATGGGCATCGGTATGGGACTCACTTCCATCGTAGGTCAGAACATGGGTGCTGGTAATCCTGAAAGGGTGAAAGAAGGATTCTGGAAAGCGGTAAAGATGTCTCTTCTCATCAGTGTGGTGGGGACGTTCTTCATCTATATATTAAGGTATAGGCTGATCTACTTCTTCACACCGACAGCGGAGGATCTGATGGTAGCCCAGAGTCTGGAATACCTTACATATATTCTGCCTACCATTCCCCTTATGGGGCTGTTCTCGATTTTTCAGGGTCTTTTCCAGGGATCGGGACATACAAACTACTCCATGTTCATGGCCATCGGAAGACTCTGGCTGGTGAGAATCCCGCTGATTCTTCTATTCAGCAGCTTCACGGGACTTGGTCAGCGCGGAGTCTGGATTGCCATGAACGTATCCAATATACTGGTGGTTCTCTATGGCTTCTGGATCTACCGATCAGACAGGTGGACCCGAGAGGTTATATAAGGCAGAATCTCTTTTTTGCAGAAGATCAGACCTATGATCATAACTCTCCTCATTTATTGAGGGGGTTTTCTTATTCCTGAGTTATTTGCTGATTGTGCATAATTATACACCTGAATGAAGATGAAGCTTCATGAAGTAATACGGTTTGCAGGATATCCTTCATGAAAGACATACTATTTTATATTATTTTCATGAATCGAAAGGGATAATCGGAATGAAAATGAGAATAATGAAATTATCGTACGGATAAAATTCAGATTCTTAATTGATAAATCAATAATATTATGTAATTTAAATACGTTTACATCAATTTGATAGGAGAATATTTTAGCAAATATCATTATAATAGGAGAAAGTATCTCATTTTTGTTGACTTGAGCGATGCAAGATGTATAATTATAAAAAAACAACCACATCGATACATTTTGTTCACAATAATGTTCGGGTGGTGTGTACAGATGTTTCCGTAACAGGAATTAGTCTAAAAACAAGGAGGAATATCATGAAGAAAAAGAGAATACTCGCAATGGCCATGGCCCTCGCTGCAGTGATGATGATCACAGCATGCGGAGATGCCGATACGCCAGCTGAAACGCCGGGTGAAACTCCAGCAGAAACGCCAGGAGAAGAACCGACGGGGGAAGACGGCGACAATGTACTGAAAGTACAGTTCAACGTGGAAGTAGCATCCATGGATCCTCAGATTGCTACAGACGGAACTTCCTTTGAAGTGATCGCAGCAGTGACTGAAGGTCTTTATTCCGTAGATGCGGATGGTTCAGCGATTCCAGCCATGGTGGATACCGTGGAGAAGAGCGAAGATGGACTGACCTATACTTTCAAGCTGAAAGACGCAAACTGGTCCAACGGTACTCCTGTGACAGCAGATGATTTTGTTTTCGCATGGAAAAGACTGGTAGACCCTGAAGTTGCCAGTGAATATGCCTTCATCATGGGCGTGGCAGGCGTCAAGAATGCAGATGCCATCTCATCCGGTGAAGTGCCAGTAGAAGAGCTGGGTGTCACAGCAGAAGATGAGAAGACCTTGGTCGTGGAACTTGATTTCCCTGTTCCATACTTCGAATCTCTCATGTCCTTCCCATCCTTCCTTCCTATGAATGAAGAGTTCTTCACATCCGTTGGCGACAACTATGGAACCTCTCCAGAGACACTGCTTGCAAACGGACCTTTCAAGGTCACCGCTTACGAGCCAGCAGCGACAACCATTTCCCTGGAAAAGAATGCAGACTACTGGGATGCTGATGCGGTAGCACTGGATGGAATCCAGTACCAGGTCATCAAGGATTCACAGCAGACCATGCTTTCCTATCAGAATGGAGACCTCGACATCGCGACTCTTTCCGGGGAACAGGTGGAACAGTTCATGAACGATCCTGAATTCGTTAATGTAGTAGCAGGATACCTGTGGTATGTTTCTCCAAATCAGCTGGTGGCAGGACTTGAAAATGTCAACATCAGAACCGGTATGGCCCTGGCATTCGACAAGGACGCCATCGCCAATAACATCCTGAAGGATGGATCCATTCCTGCAAACTTCCCTGTACCTACACTTCTGGCCACTGGCCCAGATGGTAAGGACTTCAGAGAAACCGCCGGAACCTACCTTGAAACCGATAAGGCGAAAGCAGTAGAATTCTTTGAAGCAGGACTTGCAGAGCTAGGCGTTACAGAACTTACCTACACCATGCTTGTAGAAGACACTGAAGCTTCCATCAACGTGGCACAGTTCCTGCAGTCCGAATGGCAGACAACTCTTCCAGGACTCACTGTAGAACTGCAGACCATGCCAAAGAAGAATCGTGTGGAAAGAATGCAGGCTGGAGACTATGAGCTTGTACTGACAAGATGGGGCCCAGACTATGCAGATCCAATGACTTATCTTGACATGTGGACCACAGGAAGTTCAAACAACTATGGTTCATGGTCCAGCGCAGAATATGATGCCATCATCGAAGATGCCAAGAAGGGCGACCTTGCTCTTGATCTGGAAGCCAGATGGGAAGCACTGAAGGATGCGGAAAAGATCGTCATGGACGAAGCAGTCATCATGCCTGTATACCAGAAGGGTGATGCAGTCATGGTAAGAAGCGGTGTTGAAGGTGTTGAATTCCACTCCGTGGGTATCAACAGAGTCTTCAAGAACGCAACCAAAAACTAGTTTACTTCTAACCCTATATATTTAAAACTTAAGAAGAGTGTGACGCTGTTTGAGAACACATAAAAATACAGCGTCTTTCTTCTGTTAATCGAGCTAATTCTATGAGGAGTAGTGCTTATGAAAAAGTATATTTTAAAACGTATCGGCATCTCCGCATTGACGCTCCTGGTCATTCTTTTTATTCTGTTCATCATGCTCGAGCTCATGCCGGGCTCACCGTTCAACGATGAAAAGCTGACCGATGCCCAGAGAGCCATCATCAATGCGAAATACGGCCTGGACAAACCGGTGTTCGTTAGATTCTTCAACTACCTGAAAGCTATGATTTCCGGGGACTTTGGAGTTTCCTACAACATTTCAAAGAATACACCGATTACGCAGCTTCTGCAGTCAAGACTCCCCCTTTCCTTACGGATCGGTGGTCAGGCGGTCTTCATCGGTACCATCATCGGGATCGTTCTGGGACTCATTGCTGCAATCAAGCACAATACGATTTTCGATACACTGACTACTGTGATTTCAGTACTGGGTGTCAGTCTTCCTTCCTATGTATTTGCCATGGCACTGATCTATTCCATGGGATTCAAGCTGAAATGGTTCCCGCTGCTCTATGAGATCGATGCGCCCTTTGAATCGACGATTCTGCCCACGGTGGCGCTGAGTATGTTCACCATTGCCACGGTGGCCAGGTTCACGAGGACGGAAATGCTGGAAGTACTGGGATCAGACTATATGCTCCTTGCAGAAAGCAAAGGTGTGGACCGTAAAAGACTGATTTTCGTCCATGCACTGAGAAATGCCCTGATTCCGATCATCACGGTGCTTGCACCGCTCATTGTCAGCCTGATGACAGGAAGCCTTGTCATCGAGAAGCTGTTTTCCATCCCAGGCATCGGATCGCTCATGGTTACGGCCATCCAGTCCAATGACTATAACGTGATCATTGCACTGGCATTTGTCTACAGCGTCATGTTCATCTCCATCATGCTGGTGGTGGATATACTCTACGGCATCATCGATCCGAGAATCAGACTTGCAAAGGAGGATCTCCATGAATAATCAGACAATAGAATTCAAACCTGATGATTTTCAGCTGGTGAGAAAAGACCAGGATGATTTCGTGGATGAAACCTATGCGAAGGAATCCTACTGGAAAGACATCCTCATGAGATTCGTGAAGAACAAAGGGGCCATCTTCGGCCTGATCTTCATTCTGCTCATCATCCTCATGGCCATTATTGGACCTGGTTTGAATGAATATACCTATGACTCTCAGATCATTCAGCACCAGAATCTGGCACCACGAATCAAGGCCATTGAAAACCTGGGCATCGGCATCTTTGATGGTGCGGAAACCATGAACACCTCCACAGGTGTAGTGGAAATCAATAAATATGTGGACCCTGAAAAAGAGACGGGTCTGGAAGATACCTACTACTGGTTCGGTACGGACGTCCTAGGCCGTGACATCTTCACGAGAACCTGGTCCGGTACCAGAATCTCCCTCTACATCGCTCTGGTGGCGGTGCTGGTGGATATGCTCTTTGGTATGAGCTATGGTCTCATCTCCGGATACTTCGGCGGCAGAGTGGATATGATCATGCAGAGATTCTCTGAAGTGCTCAATGGTATTCCGACGCTGGTTCTGGTCACGCTACTCATCATCGTCATGAAACCGGGGCTCTTCACCATCACCCTCGCCTTGGCCCTGACGGGCTGGATCGGCATGAGCCGTGTGGCAAGAGCGCAGGTGCTGAAGCTGAAGGAGCAGGAGTTTATTCTGGCCTCCAAGACTTTGGGCGCCAAAGACTTCTTCATCATCTTCAAGGAGATCCTGCCCAACATCTTCGGACAGCTGATCATCATGTCGATGTTTTCCGTGCCCAATGCCATCTTCACGGAAGCCTTCCTGGCTTTCGTCGGACTGGGTGTGCCGGCACCGAATGCTTCGCTGGGATCGCTCATCAGTGATGCCTTCAAGTCCTTCACCACACATCCTTATATGATCGTGTTCCCGGTGATCGTCCTTGCTGTCATCATGCTGAGCTTCAATCTTCTGGCCGATGGTCTGAGGGATGCCTTTGATCCTAAAATGAAAGAAATGTAGGTGAATGTTATGCAAAAAGAAGTTGTACTGGATATGAAAAACCTGTCCATCTCGTTCAAGACGTCAGCAGGGGAGATCAAAGCCATCCGTGGTGTGGATTTCACCCTGTACAAGGGCGACACCGTCGCCATTGTCGGTGAGAGCGGCAGCGGAAAGTCCGTTACGGTAAAAGCCATCATGGGTATTTTATCGGGCAATGAGACCATCAACAGTGGAACCATTGATTTCACATACAGAAGAGGAGAGGAAGTCATCCATGAGGACCTTCTGAAACTATCCAAGAATCAGATGCGAAAACGAATCAACGGAAAGAGAATCGCCATGGTGTTTCAGGACCCCATGACGTCCTTAAACCCCACCATGTCCATCGGGGCACAGGTCATGGAGGGCATGATCTATCATTACAGCAAAAGCAGGGAGGAAGCGAGAAAGAAGGCCATAGAGCTGCTGGATCTTGTGGGTATTCCTGAACCTGAAAAAAGAATGAAGAACTATCCCCATCAGCTTTCCGGCGGAATGAGGCAGAGAGTGGTCATCGCCATTGCCCTGTCCTGCGATCCGGAAGTGCTGATCTGTGACGAGCCTACCACGGCGCTGGATGTGACCATCCAGGCGAAGATACTGGAGCTCATCAAGGACATCCAGAAAAAGCTGGGCATTTCGGTCATCTACATCACCCATGACCTGGGTGTTGTGGCCAAGGTGGCGGATTATGTGGCCGTGATGTATGCCGGAAAGTTCATTGAGAAGGGAACCACGGAAGAAATCTTCTTTGATCCCCGTCATCCCTATACCTGGGGCCTCTTATCAGCGATTCCGAGTCTCGAGAAGACGGAAGACTCCCTTTATGCCATTCCGGGAAGCCCTCCGAACCTTCTGAATCAGGTGAAGGGCGATCCCTTTGCACCGAGAAATCTGTATGCGCTGAATATCGACTACAGAGAAGAGCCGCCCATGTTCAAGATCACCGATACCCATTATGCCAGCACCTGGCTGCTTCATGAGGGCGCACCCAAAGTGGATATGCCCGAGCAGCTGAGAGCAAGAATCGAAGTCATGAGGAAGGAGGTCATGGAGAATGGAAGATAGAAAACCGCTCCTTCAAGTACGAAATCTGAAACAGCACTTCAAGGTGTCAAGAAAGTTCTACGTCAAGGCAGTGGATGGCGTCTCCTTTGACATCTATCCTGGTGAAACCTATGGTCTGGTGGGAGAATCCGGAAGTGGTAAATCCACCATCGGACGCTCGGTCATCAGGCTCTATGAACCCACAGGGGGAGAAATCCTCTTCAACGGCATGGATATATCCGGAAAGCTCGACAAGGATAAAAGCAAATCCCTTCGCATGAACATGCAGATGATCTTTCAGGACCCCATGGCGTCTCTGAATCCAAGAAAGAAAGTACTGGATCTCATCGCTCTGGGTCTGGACATCCATCACCCTGAAATGAGTGCGGAGGAAAGAAAAAAGAAAGTCTACGACATTCTTGACCTGGTAGGTCTTTCCCATGAACATGCCAACCGCTATCCCCATCAGTTTTCCGGTGGACAGCGTCAGCGTATCGGCATCGCCAGAGCGCTGATCATGGACCCGGACCTGGTCATCGCCGATGAAGCCATCAGTGCGCTGGATGTTTCCATTCAGGCCCAGGTGGTGAATCTGATGAAGGAGATTCAGCAGAAGACCAACATCGCCTATCTCTTCATTGCCCACGACCTGTCCATGGTGAAATACATCTCGGATCGAATCGGGGTACTGCACTATGGCCATCTGGTGGAAACAGGCACCACGGACGAGATTTTCTCGAATCCGGTGCATCCGTACACGAAATCCCTTCTGTCCGCCATTCCTCATCCCAATCCCATCACGGAGCGGGACAGAAAGGCCATGAACTATGACTATGCTTCCAGTGGCATCGACTATACCAAGGGAACTCTGACCAATATCGGAGGCACCCATATGGTACTCGCCACGGAAGCGGAACTGGAAAAGTGGACAAAATTGAAAGACATCTAAACAGATAGATGAAAATGCTGTAGGAGTTTACAGCAGAAAAAGAAAGAACCGCCATGGCACCAGAAAGAAATCTGGTTCCATGGCGGTTACTTTTCACAGTAATACTGATCGATTTTCAGCTTTCTGATCTTGCGTCCGTGGAGGCGAAATAGGTGCCGATGATCATGATGAGAAGGGCGATGATGAAGGTGAGGGAAGGAATCTCCAGAAAGATCAGAAGCGACAGAGCTGCTCCGATGAAAGGGGCCACAGCATAGTAGGCACTGGTCTTGGCAGCCCCCAGATGCCTCTGGGCATAGACATATAGGTAAATGCTCATGCCATAGGCAACGAAGCCCAGAAAGAGTGTCAGGGCGATGTAGAGGATATTCGTTGTGGTTTCTTTCAAAGCAAGAGAAATGAGAAGAGACCCCAGTCCAGAACCGAATCCTTTCAGGATGACCACCTGAAGAGGGTCCTTCACGGAAAGCTTTCTTGTGAGGTTGTTCTCGAATCCCCAGCTGATGGAAGCCAGAAGCACAAGAAGAGATCCGAAGGAGAAGGAGAGACTAGAGAAGTCCTCTACGGAAAGGAGAATACTGGAGACCGTGATGAGCCCGATGGCGATCCAGAGCCTTTTTGTGATGAACTCCTTGAAGATGAATAAGGCGATGAGGGAAGTGGCCACGATTTCAAAGTTGTTGAGCAGAGACACGGTGGCTGGAGTCGTCATGGTGAGGCCCACCATGAGAAAAATCGGAGCCAGAATATCTAAGGCAATCATGCCCAGGGTATAGGGCAGCTCTTTTCTTGTGAGATTCATCTCTTCTTTCAGCTTTCCCCGCTTGTACCTGTAAAAAGCGATGAGAGACATACCGATGCCTGCGCCAAGATAAAGAAGGGCAGCCATCATGGTGGGGGGAACCTCCACCAGAAGAAGCTTTGAAACAGGGGAGGAGATGGCGTAAAGGGCTGCAGCAAGCACTGCATAAAAGATGGCAGTAGTCTGTCTCGTCATAAGAAAATTCCTCCGTTGACAGCAGTAGTGAAGCTTGTACAAGGATGTGATATCCCATCCTACAGATTCACTCAGTTATTATCAGAATATATCAAAGTCATCCGGTGGTAAAGGATAAATGCAAAGTGATTGAGCATGAAAGAAGTAGTGAATCAGAAAATAATACATGGAAAGTACACTATAGTGTGGTTATATCCGATAGAATAGGAAGTAGCGTATAAGTTTATAATAGGAGAAGTGGGTTTAAATGGGATATCTTGCACTGACAATCTTTCTTGCCTTTCTAGGAGGCTTTGTTCTTCATAAACTGCGCATACCGGGAGGCATGATGCTGGGGAGTGTTCTGACCGTGGCGGTTCTGAACATCAATACGGATTTCATCTATATTCCATCGGAGTTTCGATTTGTGGCCCAGTGCATTGCAGGGGCCTACATCGGCATGACGGTGAAAAGGGAGAATTTCCCGCGGATGAAATACCTCATCCGGCCCATTCTTACGCTCCTCCTGGGTCTCTTTGCGACGAATCTTGTGGTGGGGTTGCTTATCCATCTGACGAGCCCGCTGGATCTGCTCACATCATTTCTGTCCGCTGTGCCGGGAGGGATCAGCGATACACCCCTCATCGCGGCGGACCTTGGTGCCGATGCGGCCAAGGTGACGGTGCTGCAGTTTGTGCGTCTGGTCTCCGGTATTGCGGTGGTGCCGCTTCTCATCCGGTATGAGCCGAAAGAAAGTGCAGCGAAGGAGAAGCCGTCTCTCATTGAGAAAAAGGTATCGCCTTTTGGCAGTGTAAAGCTCTGGTCAGCGCTTTTCGTGGCGTTTCTTGCGGGGTACATCGGTGATGTTCTTGGCGTACCGGCGGGCACATTGATTTTTGCCATGATCAGCATCGTGGTGCTGAAAGTGCTCAATCTGGAGGTCACCTTTCCCCTGTGGTTCAAACGTCTTGCACAGCTTTTTTCAGGAGCCTACATCGGTAGTCATTTCAGCTATCAGGATTTTGCCGATCTGAAGCTGCTGATTCTGCCGGCGCTCATCATGGTGGCGCTGAATATCCTGACCTGCTATCTCATCGGGCATTTTCTCGCCAGGAGATATGAGCTGCCGCTGTCCCAGGCCATCCTTTCCTCCTCTCCGGCAGGCGCATCGGATATGGCGCTCATCGCCTCGGATCTGGGGGTTTCAGGTTCGGATGTGGCCATGATCCAGATTGCAAGGCTCATCGGCGCGGTGACCATCTTTCCGCAGGTTTTCTATCTCCTGTCGAAGTTTCTGGGCTGAAGAAAGATGGAAAAACCCCTGTTTTCAAAGCCCTTTTCATGGGAACGGTTTCTTTGTGAACAATGATAAATAGCTGACATTTCCGACTTGACAGGAGAAACAATCCGCTATAAAATCTAAAAGAACACTTTAAATCAGTCCCGTGAGGCTGAAAAGAGAAGAAGAATACTTTATGATCAAGGCAGGAGTCTATCGCTCCGCTTTCATCTGTTACGGTTAACTGACCTCTTTTTACCGCGGGTAAAGGAGGTTTTTATTATGGAAAGAAATCTGTTCAGCTTAAGAGAACTTGAAATCAATGAAATTAATTCTTTACTCAATCGTGCTATGGCGTTTAAAAATGGTGAGGTTTCACACTTTCCGGATCGGATCGTGGGGAATCTTTTTTTTGAGCCCAGCACCAGAACACACCAGTCCTTTATCATGGCAGAAAAGAAAATGGGGATGCAGAACATGGATCTGTTTCCCGAAGGAAGCAGCCTGAAAAAAGGAGAAAGTCTCTACGACACGGTGAAGACCTATGAAGCCATCGGGGCAGATGCCCTGGTGATCCGATCCAAAGAGGACAAGTACTATGAAGCCCTTCGCGGAAAGCTCTCCATACCGGTTTTAAACGGGGGAGACGGAAGCGGAGACCATCCGACCCAGAGCCTTCTCGATCTTCTGACCATCAGAGAAGAGTTCGGACGATTCGAAGACCTCAGGATCCTTATCGCAGGAGACATCTCCCACTCCAGAGTGGCCCATTCCAACATGGAAGTCATGGAGAGACTGGGACTGAAAGTGTACCAGAGTGCACCAGAAGTCTTCCAGGAGAAAAAGAGAACCTATCATGACATGGATGAGATCATCCGCGACATGGATATCGTCATGATGCTTCGGGTCCAGCATGAACGTCATGAAGTGAAATCAATGTTGGACTGCGAAAGCTACAACAGAGACTATGGCATGAATGAGAGAAGAATCTCTCTCATGAAACCTTCCGCCATCCTCATGCATCCTGCTCCAGTGAACCGAGGATGGGAAGTCACAGACGAAGTGGTGGAATGCGAGAAAAGCAGAATCATGAGACAGATGAGAAACGGCGTCTATGTCAGAATGGCGGTACTGGAAAGAGCACTTCAGGAGGAGAATTTATGAAGATCATCCATGCAGTAAGTATCAGAGAAGGAAATGAGACAGAGCCCTGTGAAATCAGAATCCATGAAGGAAGAATCCTTGAGATCGGAGAAAAGCTTTCAGAGGAAAAGGGCGAGGAAGTATACGATGCCGGAGGCATGCTGGTGACACCGGGATTTGTGGATATCCATGTGCACCTGAGAGAGCCTGGCGGAGAAAAGAAGGAGACCATCCGAACCGGTTCAAGAGCAGCCGCTCTTGGCGGATACACCACCATCGTGGCCATGCCCAACACCGATCCGGTGCCTGATACACCGGAAAGGATGAAGGCCTTTCAAAGGAAGGCGGAAACAGACAGTCTTATCCGGGTGAAAAGCTACGGTGCCATCACAGAAGGAGAAAAGGGTATGGAGCTGGTGGATTTCACTGCCATGGACAAAGAAGGGGTCATAGGCTTCTCCGATGACGGGAAAGGCGTTCAGAGCGCAGGGCTCATGTATCAGGCCATGAAAAGCATCAAAGAGCTTGATGGCATCATCACTGCCCATTGCGAGGAAGACTCCATGCTCTTTGGTGGATACATCCATCAGGGAGACTATGCAGTAGAACATGAGCACAGAGGCATCCATTCCCTCACGGAAGACCTTCAGATTGTAAGAGATCTGGCCATTAGTGAGGCCACAGGGTGTCGCTACCACATCTGCCACATGAGCACCTCTGGTGGCGTCCGGGCCCTTGAAAGAGCCCAGAGAGATGGCGCTCCGGTCACGGGAGAAGTGACGCCCCATCATCTGCTGCTCACGGAGAATCATCTGCGGGAAGACGGAAACTTTAAGATGAATCCGCCGCTGCGCAGTGAAAGAGACCGGGAAGCTCTGGTGAGAGGCCTGCGGGAAGGCGTCATCGGGGCCATCGCCACAGACCATGCACCCCACACCAGAGAGGACAAGGAGAAAGGGCTGGAAGGCAGTGCCTTCGGCATTGTGGGTCTGGAAACGTCCTTTGCCCTTCTTTATACCCATCTTGTGGAGAAAGGGCACCTGACCCTGGAAAGACTGGTGGAAGCCATGACAGAAGGTCCATCGAAAATCATGGGACTTCCCTATGGGAGGCTGGAAGAAGGGGCAAGTGCGGACCTCACTTTCATCAACCTGACAAAAGACTGGGTCATAAGAAGCGAAGCCTTCGCGTCCAAGGGGAAGAATACACCCTTTGAGAACTGGGAAGTGAGAGGAAAAGTGGAGACCGTGATGCTGGAAGGAAAACTCATCGTAGAAGGAGGACAGATCATTGAATAAGAAACTGGTGCTGGAAGACGGCAGTGAATTTTATGGAAAAGCCTTCGGGTACAAAGAAGATGTCTATGGGGAGGTGGTCTTCACCACCTCCATGTCGGGCTATCAGGAGCTTCTCACAGACCCCTCACTCCTGGGCCAGATGCTGGTCATGACGTACCCGCTGGTTGGGAACTACGGCATCAACCGGGAGGACTATGAGTCTCTGAGACCCTTTCTCTCAGCACTGATTGTAAGAGACTACTGCACCCATCCATCGAACTTCAGAAGCGAAAAAACCCTGGAAGCCTACATGGAGAAGTACAGGCTCCCAGGCCTTTCCGGTATAGACACCCGGCAGCTCACGAGGCACATCCGTGAAAAGGGTGCACTGAAAGGCGCCATTCTCCCCGAGGAGATGCCGCTTCATGAGTGCCTGGAAAAGATCCATCATCATGTATTCTTCACCAATCACATCGAGCGTGCTTCCACGAAGAATGCCTACGATGTGCCAGGCGGTGGCAAGAGGGTTGTCCTCATGGACTTCGGGATGAAAGCGGGGATTCTGAAAGGACTGCTGGAGGAAGGGTATCACGTGTCCGTGGTGCCTCACGACACCAGCGCAGAAGAGATTCTGGAGCAGAATCCTGATGGGGTGCTCCTATCAAACGGTCCGGGAAATCCGGAGGATGCCCTGATTCCCATAGAAACGGTGAAAGAACTCCTGGGAAAGGTTCCGCTCTTCGGCATCTGCATGGGTCATCAGCTTCTTGCGCTGGCGGCCGGGGCGAAGACCCGGAAGATGAAGTTCGGCCATCGCGGTGGAAACAATGCGGTGAGGGACCATCGAAGCGGGAAGGTGCTCATCACCAGTCAGAACCATGGCTATGAGGTGGACAGTGCATCCCTTGAAGGGACAGGTCTGTCAGTTCTCTACAGCTGCGTCAATGACGGGTCCATAGAAGGCCTTGTGCTTCCTGGCAGGAAGGCGTTCTCGGTGCAGTTTCATCCGGAAAGTTCACCAGGACCCAGGGACGCCAGGGTCCTCTATCAGGAATTTAGAAGACTCATGGAAAACGGGGAGGTAGAGTAAATGCCAAAGAGAGAAGATCTGAAAAAGATTCTGGTCATCGGATCAGGACCCATCATCATCGGACAGGCTGCGGAATTCGACTATGCGGGGACTCAGGCCTGTCAGGCCATCAGGGAAGAAGGCATCGAGGTGGTTCTTGTGAATTCCAATCCAGCCACCATCATGACGGACAGAGAAATGGCGGACAGAGTCTACATGGAGCCTCTGACCCTTCCTTTTCTGAAGAAGATCATCCGAAAGGAAAGACCCGATGCGCTGCTACCTTCTCTGGGAGGACAGACAGGCCTCAATATGGCCATGGAGCTGCACAAAGACGGTATCCTTTCCGAGTTCCATGTGGAGGTTCTGGGCACGGATCTTAAGGCCATCGAGAAAGCGGAGGACAGGGAAGCCTTCCGAAGCCTCATGAGAGAAATCGGTGAACCTGTACCGCCTTCCTTCATCACCCAGGATGTGGCTGGAGCCCTTCGCTTCGCGGAAGAAATCGGCTATCCCGTCATCGTTCGGCCCGCCTTCACCATGGGGGGAACCGGAGGAGGCATTGCCAAGGACAAGGCGGAGCTGAAGGCCATCGTGGAAAACGGACTCAGTCTTTCACCGGTGGGACAGTGCCTCATCGAGATGTCCATTGCAGGATGGAAGGAAATCGAATTTGAAGTCATGAGAGATGAAAGTGATACAGCCATCGTGGTCTGCTCCATGGAGAATGTGGACCCTGTAGGGATCCATACGGGAGACTCCATTGTAGTGGCTCCGGTTCAGACGCTGACGGACAAGGAGGTGCAGATGCTCCGAGATGCATCCCTCAAGATCATCCGGGCACTGGATATCCGGGGAGGCTGCAACGTGCAGCTGGCGCTGGATCCCAAGAGCTTCCAGTATTTCATCATCGAAGTCAATCCGAGAGTGTCCAGGTCTTCCGCCCTGGCGTCCAAAGCCACGGGATACCCCATCGCCAAGGTGGCATCGAAGATTGCCCTGGGATACAGACTCGATGAACTTGTGAATCCTGTGACCAAGGCCTCCTACTGCTCCTTTGAGCCAGCCATCGACTACATCGCGGTGAAGCTGCCCCGGTTCGCCTTCGACAAGTTCCAGTCGGCCAACAGAAAGCTGGGTACCCAGATGAAGGCCACAGGAGAAGTCATGTCTCTGGGAAGCTCCTTCGAGGAAGGCTTACTAAAGGCGGTGCGCTCTCTGGAAATCAAGGCGGACCACCTGAGTCTTCCGAAATACAAGGACATCAAAACGGAGAAGCTTCTCGCTCTGCTGTCCCGGGCGGAAGACGACAGACTTTTTGTGATCTACGAGCTGCTCTTAAGAGAAGTGGCGCTTACAAGCATCGAAGAGGAAACAAGGATGGATCTGTTCTTTCTCCATAAGCTGAAGAATATCGCGGATCTGGAGCTTCGCATGCAGAAGGAGCCTCTGGAAATGATCCTTCCGGAAGCGAAGAAGATGGGCTTCTCCGATGCGGCCCTAGCGAAGGTATATGATACCACGGAGGAAGAAGTGGAGAGGATGAGAAGAAAGCTTTCTCTTCGCCCTGTCTACAAGATGGTGGACACCTGCGCGGCGGAGTTTAGCTCAGAAACCCCTTACTACTACTCCACCTATCAGGTGGAAAATGAATCGGTGGCATCAGACCGGAAAAAGGTCATCGTTCTAGGCTCCGGTCCCATACGCATCGGTCAGGGTGTGGAGTTTGACTATGCCACGGTCCACTGCGTCTGGTCCATCAGAAAGCTGGGCTACGAGGCCATCATCATAAACAACAATCCCGAGACCGTCTCCACGGATTTTTCCATATCCGACAAGCTCTACTTCGAGCCCCTGACCCTGGAGGATGTGATGCATGTGGTGGAGCTGGAGAATCCCCTGGGCGTCATCGTCCAGTTCGGCGGTCAGACCGCCATCAATCTCGCCGAAGGACTGGAGAGAAGAGGGGTCAGGATTCTGGGCACGAGCCTTCAGAGCATCGACCTTGCAGAAGACCGGGATCTCTTCGAGAAGAAGCTGAAAGAACTCTTCATCCCCATGCCGGAAGGAAGCGTGGTGCATGACAGAGACCACGCGAAGCAGACAGCGGAAGAAATCGGCTATCCGGTTCTCCTTCGTCCCTCCTATGTGCTGGGCGGAAGAAACATGGAAATCATTCATACGGAGGAGGAGCTTACGCTCTACATGGACAAGCTGCCGGAAGAGACAAAGACGGAAGGAATCCTTGTGGACAAATACCTCACCGGAGTGGAATGCGAAGTGGATGCGGTATCCGATGGAGAAC
>RZYZ01000207.1 GCA_009930125.1 Clostridia bacterium
AAGATCGCCAACTATCATTTCACAACCCTTGAGCCTAATCTTGGCGTTGTGGCAATGCCTGGCATCAATCCTTTCGTCATTGCGGATGTACCTGGAATCATTGAAGGCGCATCGGATGGAGTAGGACTTGGCATCCAGTTCCTGAGACACATCGAAAGAACAAGACTGCTTCTTCATATCGTAGATATCTCCGGTATTGAAGGAAGAGATCCCTTTGAAGATTTCAGACTCATCAATGAGGAACTGAAGAGATACAAACTCGACCTGACGGACAGACCGCAGATTGTAGTGATGAACAAAGTGGATCTTCTTTTCGACAAATCCTACATGGATGAGTTCAGAAAGAAAGTGAATGAGCTGGGATATAGCGAGGTATACGCCATGTCTGCAGCAACTGGCGAAGGCGTAGCGGAACTGATGAAGATCTGTGCGGAGAAGCTGCAGTCCATTCCGGTTGTAGATACGATCTATGATGATGATGAAATGTACATTCCAGAAGAAAAGCATTTCACCTATGAAATCACGATAGATGAGGATGGTGTCTATGTAGTGTCCGGTTCCTTTGTGGATAGACTCCTGCATGCGCTGAATCTCAACAATCCGAGCCACCTGAGATACTTCCATAAAGTACTCGGCAACAAGGGTGTCCTGAGCGATCTGAAGGAAATGGGTATACAGGACGGCGATTCCATCCGATTGAATGATTTTGAATTCGAATACTATGCATAGGAGGGCGGATATATGATTACAACAAAACAGAGAGCATACCTGAGAAGTCTTGCGAACAAGATTGATTCCATTTTCCAGATCGGAAAGGGCGGAATCGAGGCACCGTTCATCAGACAGGTTGAAGATGCGCTTGAGAAAAGAGAACTTGTGAAGATTACTGTACTGGAAAACAGTGGGATGAATCCTAGAGATGCCCATGACCATCTGGTTGGAGCCCTTGGATGTGAAGGTGTTCAGGTTATAGGTTCCAAGATAGTCCTTTACAAGGAAAGCAAAAACAACAAGAAGATCGAACTTCCAGGAAAATGAGAATAGGCATTCTAGGGGGGACCTTCAACCCCATACACAACGGTCATTTATATATGGCTTTTGAAGCCAAGGAAACCCTAGAGCTTGATAAAATCATCTTCGTGCCCAATTATATACCTCCCCATAAGGAGGCCTATGACAGGGATCCCGAGGATGCGCTTAAGATGCTTGAACTGGTCATAGAGGACTATGAGGATTTTCAGATCTCCACCTATGAACTGGATAAGCAGGGTTTAAGCTATACATATGAAACATTGGATCACTTCACGAAGATCTCTCCCCATGATGAATTCTTTTTTATCATCGGGGAAGATTCTTACGTGAATTTTTCTCGTTGGAAGAATCCCGAAATCATCAGTTCGCTGGCAAGACTGGTTGTATTCCAGAGGCATGGATTTGATGAAAGTAAAAGTGACAGCACCAGAATGTTCCTGGAGAAACAGGGGAAAATTCCTATCATACTGGATTCTATGATTCTTGAAATTTCAAGCAGTGATATTAGAGACCGGGTAGCGAAAAGAAAAGAGATCAGTTTTCTGGTCCCTGCAAAAGTGAGGGATTATATTTATGAGCATGAACTATACAAAGGAAAAGCCTTGGAGTAAGAGGGATCTTATGGACTACCTCACAAGTCATCTCAAGGAGAGTCGGGTCCGTCATATTCTTGGCGTCGCTCACGCGGCAAAGGAGCTTTTATTGCTTTACGGCATAGATTCGGACAAAGTGGAGCGGGCAGCGCTCTATCATGATATGCTGAAAGACAAGGACAAAAGCTGGCTGGTTTCCTTTATGCGTGAGCATGGAGAAGAGCCGGGAGAAGGTCTCCTTGCCTGGAAGACCCTGCACGCTCCAGCTGGTTCCATCTTTGCGAAGGAAATCTGCGGGGAGCGTGATGAAGACACGCTCAATGCCATACGCTATCACACCACCGGAAGACCGGGCATGTCATTGGCTGAAAAAATCATTTTTGTCTCTGATTATATTGAAGAGGGCAGAAATTTTGATGGCGTGGAACAGTTAAGATCGCTGGCCAGAGAGGATCTGGATCAGGCTGTTCTGGCTTCACTTCTGAGCAGCATTTCCTATCTGAGGAAAATGAACGAGCATATCATGTCCCAGTCGCTAGAAGCAGTGGCCTACTACACAGAAGTTACAGAAAGAAAGGATGCAAAATGAAAAGTACCATGAAAGTCATCGAAAAGGATATTCCGCTCTCTTATGCAGGCGAGAAAATCAAAACTTATCTGAAGGAAGAGATGAATCTGTCTACCAGATTCATCCGAAGCGCAGCCATGGAAAAGAGAATCAGAGTGAACAGCAGACCCGTGAAACTGGATTACATCCTCAGGGAGGAAGACCATCTGCTCATTTCTCTGGTCAGCAAAGAGACGCAGGACATTGAGCCTGAGAATCTGCCGATTTCCGTCGTGTACGAAGATGATGCGATTCTCATAGTGAACAAAGCGCCTTATATGGTCGTGCATCCTACCAGAAGACATCAGAGTGGAACCCTGGCCAACGCAGTGATCCATCATTACCGGTCGAAGGGGGAGGACACCATCATAAGACTGGTTTCCAGACTGGATATGAACACATCAGGACTGACCATTCTTGCCAAGAATCAGTTTGTGCACTCTAAAATATCCCAGGACATGCAGAATGATGATTATGATAAGTACTACGTTGCCATTGTAAAGGGGGCATTCCCTGAAGAAACACGGCTCATCGATCTGCCGATCTACAGAGACGGAGATGGCGCTTACAACAGAATCATCGACGAGAGGGGCCAGGAAAGCCGTACAGAGGTCGAAGTGATTGAAAGATGCAACGGGTACTCCTTGCTTCTTCTGAAGCTTCTGACGGGGCGTACGCATCAGATCAGGGTGCATCTGAGTCATATGGGCTATCCCATCATCGGAGATGAACTTTATGGAGGCGAATTGACTGCCATGGATCGCCAGGCGCTTCATGCAGTGTACATCTCCTTCCAGCATCCCGTCACCGGAAGACCCATGGATGCCTTCGCGGATCTTCTTCCAGACATGGACGAGGTGGGAAAATCCATCGGATTTGATATGACGAAAGTAAACAGAAATCTATTCATGAACAGATGATGAGGAAACTCATCGTCTTTTTTTGTTTGCTGGAATTTCCACATGTTATAATCAGAGAAACATCTGATGATTCAGAATATATGAAAGGAGAAACGCATTGTGAGCGATAAAAAGAAAAACGGATTCGGTCATCTGGATTACATCCTTGACGAACATACACGAAAAGAGAGAAAAATCATGGAAAACAGCTGTGTCACTGGTGATGATTCAGGGAAAACCGATGATGACAGTTACAGGAAGCAGAGGATCATGAAAATAGTATCGGTGTTGACTGCATTTTCTCTGTTTCTAGGCTTCCTAGTATTTCTGGCACTGTGGCTGTTCTGATAATGAGATTCGCATAGAGACTTAAAGGATTTGGCTTTATTACACACTAGATTTCAGATGAAGTTCCCATAGTGTTCAGTACCGTAAAGACAGCCGAATGTCATGCTTCATGGCTTATGTTCCAACTTCTGGGGCTATTAGATTCATCTGGAATATGGTATATTATAAATAGAAAATAGTAAATATTCTAACATTATCAGGATGATTATGCACAATTTGAATGATTGATAATTGCATATGAAATCACACCTATTCATCATCACATTCAAATCCAATGCAAAAGATAAGTAGGAGGAAACTATGGCGAAGACAAAAGAGGACCCTAAAAAAGTGCTGAACACGGAGTTCAACCATTATCTATTCAACACCGGAGAACATATCCGAAGTTATGAATTCATGGGTGCACATGTTATTGAATTTGAAGGAAAGAAAGGGGTGCAGTTCACAGTATGGGCACCCAACGCCCAAAGCGTATTCATCGC
>RZYZ01000208.1 GCA_009930125.1 Clostridia bacterium
CTTGGGATGAATTCCCTTTGGGCATACTCTGATTTGGCATACCAGATGTTGGATTTGATGGCACCTTTCCTGCTTGCAGAGGACTTGGAAGTCTTGATGACAAAGGTCCGCTCTTCTTCCGGAACCAGCACACAGTTCTCCGCATCCGCCATGAAGCTGAAATCTATGTATTCCTCTTCGTAAAGAGGCAGACTGACCATTTCCTTGTAGGCCGTGGCGTCTCTGTACCAGCCGACAATGCGGGATTCTTCCTCACTGATCGCCGCACACCATACAATGGTGAGATCCTTCATGGATTTGGTCCCCTGAGGAACGCCTCTGAAGTGTCTGTCCAGAAGGATATCTCCCCCTGAACGCACATAGCCGTAGCATTTTCCGTTGAAGTCCCTGAAGTTGTTCTGCTCGAATACATCAGAAGGATCCTTCACCAGCATTCCTGCGTGCTTGGGCCGATCCTTCGCCGATGCTCCGTTGTAATATTTCATCCAGTTGATGTTGCAAAAAATTATATTCATTCTTTCTCCTGATTTCCTTATTATTTTCACTATTCTCCATTGTAACACATAGGATGGATACCTGTTCCCCCTCAGGCAAAATATAATTCTCTTCCCTTACGGATTGTCTTCGATCCCCTCCGGAAGAGGAATCTCTTCGATCGAATTCAGCTCATTGATGATCAGGATGAGTTCATTGTCCAGAACCATTTCCGAAACCTCATAATCAAACTTTACAGCCAATTTCTCAAGCTCTTTCTTCTCCTTATGAAACGAAAATCGGATTTCATAGGTTCTGATGTCCCAGTTCTCCACATCCGCCTCATTGAGCTTCAGCATGGTCACAAGTATGGCTTTGAATTCTTCCGGCGTGAAGAAATCTGTCGTGTAGTACTCCAGAAGCTCTTCCCCTTCATCCCTGTCCAGGATGGAAGCGAATTTCAGAAGATCCAGAAGCTTCACATCCATCTGGAGCTCTCCAAACATGGCCGGATTAAAGGAATCCTCTTCAAGAATCGGCATCCCTTCCTGCCAGGAAAGAAAAGGCAGATTGTATTTATGAAACACCTGATCTTCTTCCGTGTAGATGTCCACAATCCTTCTGTTTCCGAGTGGTCCCAGATCCATGCTGATTTCCGTATAGGATGTGTTCGGATCCAGAACAAGGAGCGTATCACCCGTAATACCCAGACTGTTCTCTCCCATGCCCATTCTGCTCTCGAAGCTGAGATCCATGGAGGAAGCATTTCTCAGCGCATTGTAGCTCCTGTAGGAGAGACTGTATCTGTTGTCCGTGTAATACAGAAGAAGTCCTCCGGCAATCACGAGCACCAGAAGAGCACCCATGATCCGTATGATCCATTTGCCCATAATCCATCGTCCTCTCTTCTTTACTTTTATTTTACTGTAACATATCCTCTAGAAGTATTCATGAATAGATTCTTAAGTTTTTTGATATCTGTACTTAATCAGACTGCGTGCTCTCTGCTGAAGAAGCAGCCAGACTGTTATGAGAAATGGAAAATCCGGACACCCTCAGGCATCCGGATATTTTCTTGCACTTTTTAGTTTACGGACAGATTAATCACTTCTCTGTTTTCATAGGAAGCTCTGATCGCCTTTATGATATCACCATGTGAATCGTTGAGACTCATGGTTGCGGATGCTGTCACATCTGCAAGCATAGCTTTCTCTTCATCACTCAGTGCGTCATACTTTGCTTTGTCTTCCGCATCTTCGGAACCATCCTTCAGAGGACGTCCGTTTCTGTCTGAAGTATACTTGTCAAACCACTCTTCGATCTCATCCACAGTCATGCCGATGAAGGTCTCTTCGAAACCGTCCATCTGCTCAGTCCAGGTGCTGATGCCCATTTTGTAGTCTTTTCCTCTGGCTCTCTTGGTCATCCAGGATTCGATTTCACTGAAGAAGTTTTCTTCCGTATCTTCGGTCTTCCCGTCTACTTTTTCGTCATGGTCTTCATCATAATTGTATCCGCCCTGTCCAGGGAATCCGCTGAAATGAGGCATTCCATCCCCATCATAGTTTGGTGTTGCCACTTCGAGCTGATCCACATGAATGGCTACGATCTTTCCTTCAGCATCGAACAGAGTATTTGCGAATACCTGATTCAGGCTGTATACAGGAACATCCTGATCATCTTTTCCAGGTCCGACTCTAGGCATGAAGGACACGCCGAATCCGGCAGCTTCCGCTTCTGTGATTTCAAGACCCATTCTATTCTCATAAGCGTTTCTGATGGCCTGGATGATGTTACCATGAGAGTCATTCAGACTCATGGTTGCGGATGTGGTCACATCTGCAAGCATTTCCTTGTCTTCATCACTTAACGCATCATATTTTGCTTTGTCTTCCGCATCTTCGGCGCCATCCTTCAGAGGACGTCCGTTTCTGTCGGATGTGTATTTTTCAAACCACTCTTCGATTTCTTCTACAGTCATTCCTACGAAAGTCTCTTCATAAGCATCCATCTGTTCGGTCCAGGTGCTGATGCCCATTTTATAGGCATCGCCTCTTTCGCGCTTGGTCTTCCATAGCTCCACTTCCGCTATGAAATTCTCTTCCGTATCCTCTGTTACTCCATCCACCTTTTCATCATGGTCTTCGTCGATGTTGTATCCGCCCTGTCCTGGCCATCCGCTGAAATGAGGCATTCCATCGCCATCATAGTTTGGTGTTGCCAGTTCCATCTGGTCTACATTCAGGTGAAGTATCTTACCTTCTCCGTCAAAGAGAACGCTGGCAAGGACTTCATTGATGCTCCATACCTGTGTTTCCGTATCGTCTGCTCCGGGTCCTTTTCTGCCCATGCTGGCGATTCCGAATCCGAGCGCTACATCAGAGGCTTCCACATTGGAAGGATCCTCTTCCTCTTCCACGATAGGCCATGGATTCGCATCTGGGTCCAGTGCGTTCTTCATGGCATAAATCAGCCCTCTGCTTGTTACAGTGGCTCCAGCAATGACATCCACATCTGCGGAGTTGGCTTCCACGAATTTCTCTGGAAGCTGTTCCAGTGCTGGTGTTCCAACTCCTTGTGTTTCATCCGGACCTTCTGCTACGACATTTGTTATTTTATCTCCATCCATGGTGACAGTGACAGTCACTTCTCCGCCGTATCCTTCTCCTGTTCCTGTAAGTGTTTCCCCTTCAGCAGGTGTTTCAGATGGTGTTTCCGGAGTCTCCGGTGTTTCCTCATCTGTGTTTCCACATGCCGCAAGTCCTAGAACCATGGTCGCTGTCAGTAATAGTGATAAGATCTTTTTCATGTTTTCCCCTCCATTAAGTTATAAGTTTTCCCCGTTTAATGAATCTTTTTGTTTGTTTGATATTTCACTAACACATATATCTTATAATGAATGTCAGAATGATTCAAGGCTTTTTGCGCTATTTCTGTACAATTTTCTGATAAAGATTCATTTCGATTGCAAAAGCATAGGAGCCTCAACCGAAAACATCAATATGAACTATCTCATATATTATTTACGTAAAGACTCCTAAGGCATTTATTCTATTTGTTTCATATATTCCAATCCTGCTTCATCAGAATTCTTGTGTTCTAGAGAATACTGATAATGACTTTTTATTGATTGTATAATTTGGCTTCTACTACTTGTCATGATCATCACCTTTGCTTATAAGGTGTTACTTATACTATCATTATAACCCATCAGGTTTGGTTAAAGTTGTTACTTAGGTGAAAAGGTTGTCAATCTTTCCATTTTTCTTGTAATTTTGTCGTTTAAGTTGCTAAGGAAACCGATGATTAAATCCATCAAGCAGTTGTTAAGTAACCCTGAAAATGATAAAATGATGCTTGCATTAGGAGAGACCCAATGAAAGCTGTTAACCGCATTTGGCTAGTACTAATAACGCTTTTTAGTTCAGCATTACTAGTCATCGTTTATATACATGCATACTTTCAACC
>RZYZ01000209.1 GCA_009930125.1 Clostridia bacterium
AAAAGAGAGAATTGTTTCCACTGATGATTCAAAGGTGAAGGTCATCGTGATCCCAACCAATGAAGAACTGATGATTGCCAGAGATACACTGTCACTGGTCAAGTAAGAAAATGCATGAAGTCTGCTGCGGATCCGAAGAAGGGTCTGCAGCAGACTTTTGATTTTGAGCAAATATTGAGGCTTTTTCCAGAATACACTTGAAAGTAATCAAACAAAAGAATAAAATACATAAGTATAAGCAAACAATCAATTAAAATGTTTGAGAGGTGTATGATGAAACAGGAATTGAACCATCTGGATTTTATTGCGGAGTACTTTGAGGAAGAAGAGACTTTTTGGTGTGCCTACTGCGGTGAAAGCTTTGAGAAAGAGCGGATCTATCCCTATGAAGAAAAGCTCTATTCAGGGAAGGGGATGCTGAAGAAGCATCTGCTCACCCACGACCTGGTGGAGGAAATACTGAAGCTGCCAAGAAGTGCCACGGGACTGACGGAAGTGCAGGAAACCCTGATTCCCATGCTGCATCAGGGGATGAAGGATCATGAAATTGCCGATGCACTTAAGATTTCTTCAAGTACGGTAAGAAATCATCGCTTCAGGCTCAGAGAAAAGGAGAAGCAGGCAAGGCTCTTCATCAAGCTTATGGAGCATCTTGAAATCAGAGGGGAAGAGCATGTTGCTCCTCATAAGGGTGCCACCATGCTGGATGACCGTTATCAGATCACCAAGGCGGAAGAAGACAAAGTCATAAAGACCTATATGACAGAAGAAGGTGCTTTGAAGAGTTTTCCAGCCAGAGAAAAGAAAAAGATTGTTGTGCTCAGAAAAATCGCCCAGCAGTTCAAGGAGGGCAGACAGTATAGCGAAAAGGAAGTGAACAGGGTTCTTATGAGAATCTACGAAGATCATGTACTTCTTAGAAGATATCTCATTGAATACGGTTTTCTGGACAGAACACGAGACGGCTCTATTTACATACGAAAATAACCGGTGTATACTGAATGAACCATATGATGATGAAGAGAATGGAAGGAAGGATAGAAAAACCTTGACTTTTGAAAATTGACTTTATATAATTATATGTGTTTGCTTGAGAAGTATAACTCGACGGAAGCAGCATCTGCTTTTGCAGGTGAACAGGAGAATGAAGATGGAAATAATACTACAGGATTCAAATGTAAAATCCATAACCAAGGATATTGATTTTACCTACCACAAAGAGAATCTTGTTTATAACAATGAGACCATTAAAATTCTGAAACCGATCCAAGTAAAAGGAAAAGTAGTAGTAAGCCAGGGAATTGCAGATGTTAAGCTATCTGTAAGCACCAGGATGCTGCATACCTGCTCCAGATGTCTTGAACAATTTGAACAGGACCTGGAACTGAACGTGGACGAAAAGGTTTCTAAAAATGAACAGGAAGACGGGAATATCATCACCTTAGAGGAAGGAAATATTCTCGATTTAAGGGATGTTGTTCTCAATAACATCTATTTGGCATTGCCTTTCAAAATTCTTTGCAAAGAAGACTGCAAAGGTTTATGTCAGACCTGTGGAGCCAACCTCAATCATGAGCAGTGCAGCTGTAGAAGTGATGAGATGGATCCCAGGTTATCAGCCCTCAAGGACATGTTTAAGGAGGTGTAATAATGGCAAATCCAGCTAGAAAATCTTCTAAAGGTAGAAGAGACAGAAGAAGAGCATCAACATTCAAAGTAGGAGCACCTGGAATTGTTGAATGTCCACAGTGTCATGAAATGAAGCTTGGTCACAGAGTGTGCAAGCACTGCGGATATTATAACGGTAAGGAAGTTGTAACAACTGAGGTTGAATAGGAGAGTCTAGGACTTTCCTTTTTTTACCCGTTTTCTCTATGCATAGAGAAAGCGGGTTTTTGCTTTCAGAAAGTGTTTCCTGAAAATGAATCTTTAAATTTTTCTTAAGAGAATTTGGTTATGATGGGTAAGATGAATTATAATAGTATGATAAATACATTGTATGATAGTAATAACTGTTCCAGGCTGCATGCCTGAAACATAGGAGGAGTTAGTTTTGAGAATCGCCTTAGACGGAATGGGGGGAGACTTCGCCCCGAAGGAAGCTGTTCATGGTGCTGTGCTTGCAGTGAAGGAGTATGGTGTTCATGTGACGATCACAGGCCCCATGGAAAAGATACAGGAAGAACTTGATCAGTACGATTACGATAAAAGCAGGATCGATATTCTGGATGCAAGAGAAGTGATAACGCTCAATGAATCCCCGGTCATGGCCATCCGAAGAAAGAAGGATTCATCCCTTCGCAAAGCGATGGACCTTGTGAAAGAGGGGAAAGCCGATGCGGTGGTTTCCGCCGGGTCCACAGGAGCGATTCTCGCAGGCGGTCTTCTGGTTGTTGGTAGAATCAAAGGCGTCGACAGAGCGGCGCTGGGTGCCCTGATGCCCGGAAAAAACGGCCATTTCATGGTCATCGATCTGGGAGCCAATGCGGATGTGAAGCCCCAGAATCTGGTTGAATTCGCAAAGATGGGAACAGTCTATTTCAAAGCACTGAAAGACACGAGCAATCCGAAGGTGGGCCTCATCAATATCGGCGCCGAAGAGGAAAAAGGAAATGAACTCACAAAAGCGGCTTATGGTCTGCTGAAAGAGGAAGAAAGCATCAACTTCATCGGCAATGTGGAGCCTAGAGACATCACCAGTGGAGACGTGGAAATTCTGGTCTGTGACGGATTCACAGGAAATGTGGTGCTGAAAATGTACGAAGGTGTCGTGAAGAACCTGATGTCCATGATCAAGGAAGCCATGATGAGCACGACAAAAGGAAAGATCGGCGGACTGCTCGTGAAACCGAGCCTGAAGGAATTCATGCTGAAGAATGACTACAAGGAAGAAGGCGGTGCGGTGCTTCTGGGTGTGGATGGCATCGTGGTCAAAGCCCACGGCACTTCAGATGCAAGGGCATTCAAGAATGCGGTGAGGCAGGCGAAGAGTTTTTATGACAGAAAATACCTGGAGCACTTCAAGGAAAATCTGAAATAAGGCATTTTACTGTTGCATCTGCGTGCCATTTCTAATATTATACAAATGATGGAGGTGATTGAAGATGATATTCGAAAAGTTAAAAGCAATTATCGTAGATAAACTAAGTGTTGATGAAAACGAAGTGACAATGGATTCCACTTTTGAGGATCTGGGTGCGGATTCCCTTGACATCGTTGAAATCGTCATGGCTCTTGAAGAGGAGTTTGACATTGAGATTTCCGATGATGAAGCTGAACAGGCAAAGAGTGTTGGAGATGTTGTAAACTATCTGACAGCTGCAATCGGCGAGGAATAAAAGTCATGTCCCGTATGAAAGGCTTAGCCTATATACGGGACTTTGTTTTTTTTGTATAATAAAAGGGATTATAAGTTTATTCGTGAGGCTAAGAGATAGCTTGACGAATGAACTTCTAGAAAAGGAGTTTAATATGGAATTTGAAAAGATCATAGAGCAGCCGTTTAGTGATCAGTCACTTCTTATGACGGCATTGACACATTCTTCTTATGCAAATCAGCATAAGAATATGGAGTACAATGAAAAACTGGAGTTTCTCGGGGATGCGGTGCTTCAGCTGGCCATCACCGAATACATCTACAGGAATTTCCCTCAGAAGACCGAGGGCGAACTCACAAAGCTGCGTGCGCTGATTGTCTGTGAGGCATCTCTTCATCAGGTGGCCGTGGACTGGAATCTTGGCAGCTACATCAGGATGAGTAAAGGAGAAGAGCTAACAGGGGGCCGTGAAAGAGCAGCGCTCCTGGCAGATGGCGTGGAAGCGGTCATTGCGGCGGTATACCTGGATCAGGGGATGGAAACTGCAAAGAAGTTTGTCGTGAAGAGTTTCATGGAGATCATTGACATGGCAGACAGAAATGAGATCGTTCT
>RZYZ01000210.1 GCA_009930125.1 Clostridia bacterium
ATCCGATGGAGAACACATCATGATTCCAGCCATCATGTAGCACATCGAGCGTGCAGGGGTCCACTCGGGAGACTCCATGGCGGTGTATCCGCCCATCTCCCTGTCCGAAGAAACGAGAAACATCATTGTGGACTACACGGAGAGAATCGGAAGAGGGCTTGATATCGTGGGTCTCTACAACATCCAGTTTGTGGTGGACCAGAGCGGCAAGGTCTTTGTGCTGGAAGTGAATCCTAGAAGCTCCAGAACGGTGCCTTTTCTCAGCAAGATCACCGGGATGCCCATGGCGGATCTCGCCACCCAGGCCATTTTAGGGGTAAGCCTTACAAAGCAGAACATCCCTCTGGGCCTTCTGCCGGAAGAGAAGCAGTATGCCGTGAAGATGCCGGTGTTCTCCTTCGGAAAACTGAGAAAGGTGGACATCGCCCTAGGACCGGAGATGAAATCCACGGGGGAAGTCATCGGAAGAGATGCTTCTCTCAACAAAGCGCTCTATAAGGCCATGATCGCTGCAGGGTTTGAGATGCGGGAATACGGAAAGGTGCTCTTCACCATCGGAGACCGGGACAAGAAGGAAGCCCTGTCTCTTGCCAGGCGCTTCAGTGACATCGGCTACGGCCTGGTGGCCACGGAGGGCACCAGAAGATTTCTTGAAGAGCATGGTCTGAAGGCCCAGGGGGTGGAAAAGATCGGCGAAGGAGAGGAAACGGTACTGGATGTGATCAGAGGCAGGAAAGTACAGTTTGTGGTGAACACCTTCTCTGTGGCCAAAAGGGATTTCATCTCCGACGGCTTTCTCATCCGAAGAGAGTCCGTGGAGAACAACATTCCCTGCCTCACCTCACTGGATACGGCAGCAGCCATTTTAAATGTACTGGAATCCATGAACTTTTCTGTGGAAGCCTATTAGGAGGAAATCAATGAGTAAAGTGATGAAGATGAAGATCCTGACCAATGAATCCATCGCCAAGAAAGTGTTTCGCATGAAACTTTCGGCGGAGGAAGTGGACTTCAAGACCCTCTCTCCCGGAACCTTTCTCAACATCAGAGTGGGCAAAGGGATGGAGCCTCTGCTCAGACGCCCCATCTCCATCTTTGATGCGGATGAGAAGGAAAAGACCCTGACCATCATCTACAAGGTGATGGGAAGAGGCACCGATCTTCTGAGCTTTCTGAAGGAAGGAGAGGATCTGGACGTTCTGGGACCTCTGGGCACAGGGTTTCCTGTGCAGGATGAAAGCAGAAAGGTGCTTCTTGCAGGGGGCGGCGTCGGTGTGCCTCCACTTTATGAGCTGGGCAAAAGGCTCAGGGAGAATGGGGTGGAGGTGGTGACGGTGCTGGGCTTTAAAGATGAAGCCAGTGTCTTCTGCCAGGAGGATTTTCTGAAGCTGGGAAAGGTATGGATCGCCACGGAGGATGGATCCGTTGGGGTGAAAGGATATGTCACCGATGCCATACGCGAGATGGGGGAGGATTTTGATACCCTCTACGCCTGCGGTCCCAGAGCCATGCTGAGAAGCCTGGATGAAGCCTATCAAGATACGAAGAGAGGCTATCTTTCCTTTGAGGAGCGCATGGCCTGCGGCATCGGCGCCTGCTACGGCTGCATGACGGAAACGAAAGACGGACTGAAGCGGGTTTGCAAGGACGGACCTGTATTCAGGCTGGGTGAGGTGGTTTATGAATAAGCATATGCTGGAAGTGAATCTCCCGGGACTGAACCTTAAGAATCCTGTGATGCCGGCTTCAGGCTGCTTCGGATTCGGAAGAGAATTTGCGGAGTATTATGATCTGGGCCTTCTAGGCGCCATCATGGTGAAGGCGGTGACGGAGGCGCCAAGACGAGGAAACAATATGCCAAGACTTGCGGAAACACCTGCGGGTATGCTGAACGCCATCGGGCTTCAAAATCCGGGTCTGGAAGGGGTGAGACGGGAGCTTATGTGGCTGGAGAAGTATCCGGTGCCCATCATCGCCAATGTGGCCGGATATACGGAAGAGGAATATGTCCGGGTGGCGGAGAAGATTTCAGAATCAGATAATGTGGCGGCTCTGGAGATCAACATCTCCTGTCCCAATGTGAAGGAAGGAGGCATCCTCTTCGGTCAGGATCCGGAGGTGGCCTATGCCCTGACGAAGAAGATCAAGGCGGTCTCGAAGAAGCCGGTCTACATGAAGCTCAGCCCCAATGTGACGGACATCACCGCCATGGCAAAAGCCGTGGAGGCGGGAGGCGCCGACGGCATCACCATGATCAATACGCTGGTGGGCATGCGTCTGGATCTTCAGACTGGAAGACCGGTTCTTGCCAATGGAACCGGGGGCCTGTCCGGTCCTGCCATAAAACCTGTGGCCATCAGGATGGTTTATGAGGTCTATAAGGCGGTGAATATTCCCATCATCGGCATGGGCGGGATTTCTACTGCGGAGGATGCCCTGGAATTCTTCTATGCGGGCGCCAGCGCCGTGGCGGTGGGCACAGAGAATTTCGTCAATCCCTTTGCCTGCCCGCAGATCATAGAGGATCTGCCGGAGCTGCTTAAAGAATATGGATTCAGTCATGTGAAGGACGCTGTCGGATACGCACACAGATAGAGAGAAGGAGAAAAATATGAAAGATGTGATCATAGCCCTGGATTTCAGAAACAGAGAAGAGGTGCTGACCTTTCTGGACAGGTTCAAGGAGCCTGTTTATGTGAAGGTGGGGATGGAGCTCTACTATGCGGAAGGACCTTCCATCGTGCGAGAGATCAAAGCGCTTGGCCATAAGGTGTTTCTGGATCTGAAGTTCCATGATATTCCCAATACTGTTCAGGGCGCTGTGAGAAGCGCTGCAGGACTGGATGCGGATATGCTGAATCTTCATGCCATGGGTGGAGGCGAGATGATGCGCGGCGCCATGAAGGAGCTGGAAGGCAGAGAGAAGAAGCCGCTTCTCATTGCGGTAACGGTACTGACCAGCATGGATGAAGAAACGCTGAAGAGCGAACTTCATGTATCGCTTCCTCTGGAAGAGGAGGTGCTTTCTCTTGCAAGACTTACAAAGAAATCAGGTCTTCAGGGCGTAGTCTGCTCTGCCCTGGAGGTGCCGAAGCTGAAAAAGGCACTGGGCGAAGATTTTCTGACCATCACGCCAGGTATTCGGCCCCAGGAAAGCGCTTCCGGAGATCAGAAGAGGGTGGTGACGCCTGCCATGGCAAGAGAGCTGGGTTCAGACTACATCGTGGTGGGCAGACCCATCACTAAGGCGGAGGATCCTTATGCAGCTTACCTGAAGATCAGAGCGGAGTTCATGGGAGGAGAAAGAATATGAGAGAAATAGCAGAAATTCTACTGAAGATCAGAGCCGTGAGTCTTTCTCCCTCAGAGCCCTTCACCTGGGCATCCGGGATCATCTCCCCCATCTACTGTGACAACCGGCTGCTTCTTTCCTACAGGAAAGAATGGGGCGTGGTCATGGAAGCCATGCGAGAAGTGGTGGAGAAGGAGTTTCCCGATGCCGAGTGCATCATGGGCACTGCTGCAGCAGGCATTCCTCATGCATCGGTACTGGCCTATCTCATGGAGAAGCCCTCAGGCTTTGTCAGGGGAAAAGCCAAGGACCATGGAAGAAAGAACCAGATTGAAGGAAAGATTCATGAAGGCATGAAGGTGGTGGTCATAGAGGATCTGATCTCCACAGGAGGCTCCTCCATCGAGGTGGTGGAAGCTCTGCGAGAAGCCGGATGCGATGTGCTGGGCATGGTCTCCATCTTCACCTACGGTATGGAAAAAGCGAATCGAGCTATGAAGGAAAAAGAGGTGAAGCTTCATGCCCTCACCACCTACAGCGAGCTTCTGGATACGGCGCTTACCATGGACTACATCACAGAGAAGGACAGAGAAAAACTTACCGTCTTTATGGAGAATCCTCAGGAT
>RZYZ01000211.1 GCA_009930125.1 Clostridia bacterium
CGATGAAGTCCCACTCGATGACTTTGTCTGCAAATACCAGAGGGCATCCTCCTTCATCGCATCCCACCACGATGGCATAGTTCATATCGAAGTCCATTTCAAAAAGATTGGTCAGTTTCAGTCCTTCTGTACTGATTCCATCCTCTTCCAGAATCTTCATGGCGGTCTCATCTGCCTCTTCTCCTTCAATGCTTCCTACGGCCACAATCTCCGCATCCTTGAAAAATTCTCCTGCAATGGATGCTGCAAGCTGCGCTCTGGTGCTGCTTCCATTACATACATAAGCCATTTTCATATCCATTTCTCTCCTTCAGAATCTGATTTTCGTTTTGACTTGATTTTAACACAGATGGTTCTTCATCTCCATAGACTACAGCTCATCGGTGTCAAATATCATATCCTCATCATCATAGAACTCCAGGTAGGTATGCTTTTCCCCGTTCTTGTCTCTCCAGCCCACCACAGAATCCATCTGGATGTTCTCCTGGGAACGGAAGATGCATTTATCCACATCCTTGTTCTGAGCTTTCAGGTTCTTGATCATTTCACGGACCTCATAACGCTTGTTTCCGATCTTCTTGGCCGCCACCATGCAGGCACAGTTCATGGGCCAGATACCGGAATTCTGGATCCAGTTCTTGATGTTGTCCTCCTCCACAAGGTAGAGGGGTCTGATGATTTCCATATTCTCGAAGTTCTGGGCCTTCAGCTTTGGCAGCATGGACTTGAAGGTTCCTCCGTAGATGACATTCAGCATGACCGTTTCAATGACATCGTTGAAGTGATGCCCCAGAGCAAGCTTGTTGCACCCCAGGTTCTGGGCGAACTCGTAGAGGGAACCTCTTCTCATTCTCGCACACATATAGCAGGGGTAATCCTTGGCGATCTTGTCGATGACATTGAAGATGCCTGACTCATAGATCTTCACCGGAATATCCAGATATGCGCAGTTCTCTTCCAGAAGCTTTCGGATCTCCTTATGATACCCGGGGTCCATGGCAATGAACTCCACTTCGAAGTCCACTTTCTTATGCTTTTTCAGCTCCTGGAAAAGCTTCGCCAGAATCAGGCTGTCCTTTCCTCCGGAGATGGCCACGGCAATCTTGTCCCCTTCCTGAATGAGCTGATAATCGTTGATGGCTTTTATGAATTTTCCCCACACATTCTTCTTATAGGTGGTGGTCAGGCTTCTTTCGATTTCCTGTAGTGTTTTTCGTTCACTGAACGGAACGAGGATTTCACACCCTTCTCCTGCAATACTCATCTATCTGTACACCTCTTTATTTTACTGATAACTGTTTTCAATGATTTGATTTACAATGATAGATTATATCATAAAAAAGTTATAGGATACACCTTCCGCGCAAAAAACATTGAAACTCATAAGGAGTCGCAAAAATCATTTGCGGATTCCGGGTTAAATTTCAATTAAAAATGATAAAAAGAAAACAAGTTGTCTTATAATGAAAGCAGATAGTAAAGTAGGAGGGATTTGATTATGGTCATTACAACAACCAATGCAGTGGAAGGTAAAAGAGTCATTGCGTATAAAGGGATTGTTTTCGGAGAAGTCATCACGGGAATCAACTTCATCAAGGACTTCACCGCAGGCATCTCCGATTTCTTCGGTGGCAGGAGCAAGACCTATGAAAGCGAAATGATTGAAGCAAGAATCAACGCTTTAAGAGAACTGGAAGAAAGAGCCTACAGCTTAGGCGCCAACGCCGTCATCGGTGTGAAAATCGACTATGAGACACTGGGACAGAATAACGGCATGCTCATGGTCACCGCAGCGGGAACCGCTGTGGTCGTGGAATAGGAAAGACATTGTAAAGGAGAGGAATCCATCTAAGGGTTCCTCTCCTTTTTTCTAGTCTTCGTATTCTTTTTCAAAGACCCTGGTGCTTCTGACCGTATCAATGGGTCTCACCAGTTTTTCGATCTCTTCTCTCTGGTCCTCATAGAAAGGTGGAAGGGACAGCTTCTCTCCCAGGGTCTCATAAGGCTCATCCTCCATGAATCCAGGTCCATCCGTCGCCAGCTCAAAGAGCACGCCACGGGACACCTTGGCATAAAGGGAGGCGAAATAGTATCTTTCCACAAAGCCTGAGTTTCGGAGCCCGAAGGATGCATACCTGTCAATCCATGCATTCAGTTCCTTCTTGTCTTCCACTCGGAAAGCCACATGATGAACGGTGCCATAGCCCTGTCTTCCTGCCGGCATATCCTTGTTCTCTTCCACGATGACAGATCCACCGTTACCGCCTTCTCCCATCTCGAAGAGATGGTAATCTCCTTCTGATGCGGTCTCTCTCATGAGATAGACCTTCTCCAGTATTTCCTTGAAGGGTGCAAGCTCCGGTATTCGGATGCCAATGGGTCCCAGGCCTGTGACGGCATATTCCAGTGGAATGGGTCCCTTCTGCCATGGAATACCCGATGTGACACCCTTATTTTTTTCATCGGAGATCATCTGATATCTCTGATCATCAAAGTCCACAAAGGAAAGGACTTTCTTACCGAACATCTCACTGATGCCCTCATGCTTCACTTTCAGTCTGTCGAATCGCTTCACCCAGTATGTGAGGGCTTCATCGCTCGGTACACGGAAGGATGTCTTGGCGATCTCGTCCGTTCCATGGGTACCCTTAGGAATCCCTGGAAAATCGAAGAAGGTCATGTCCGTTCCGGGTCCGCCTACATCATCCGCGAAAAACAGATGATAGGTCTGGATGTCGTCCTGATTCACCGTCTTCTTCACCAGTCTTAATCCCAGTACATAGGTGAAGAACTCATAGTTCTTTTCTGCGCTGCTTGTGATGGCGGTTACGTGGTGTATTCCTTTTAATTCATTCATTGCTTTTTCCTCCTGTGCATGAAGCTTCCTGCTCCATGTCTGTTTTTTTATCTTTATTCCTGGTCTGGCTGTATTTTCATTGTAATGATGCCTTTATTCAACTTGTGTTCTTCTTATTTCCTAATCGGGTCTCTCCATGGGAATGATGTCCCCCAGTGCTCCGTAACTGATTCCTGCCAGTCTGCTCATGGGTTCTAGCATATGGGGGTCGATTCTGCCTTCATCATAGATTCTTTCATCGATGTGATATCGGAGTATTCTTCCGATGATGAGATCCGCTCCAGCTTCCTTTCCTTCTCCCAGAGAGATGACTTTCTCCAAAACACACTCCATGCGCACTTTGGACTCTTTAACGCCGGGCACTTTTACCAGATTGCTTTCCACCAGGGTCAGATTTGTCAGAAGTAGTTCGCTTTCCGTGGAAGGCAGAGAAGCTGCCGTCTCGTTGATCTGTCTCACATTCTGACTGTCCACTCCATGGATCACAAATTCCTTATCTCTCAGAATATTTCTGGCCGTATCCTTCCTCTCTCCATCTCGTCTCTGGATGGAGAGTGAAATCATCGGAGGATCTGAAGAGACGATGCTGAAATAGCTGAAGGGTGCTCCATTGACCTTGCCTTCGTCATTCAATGTGGTGACAAAGGCAAGGGGTCTTGGCACAATGGTTCCGATGAGGAGTTTGTAGTTTTCTCTCTCAGTGCTTGTTCTTGGGTCTATGCTGATCATCTGCTCATTCCTTCCATTTCTCTTTATCCTACGAATTAGGATATCCCTTAATCGAGATATTATTCTAAAAATTTTTAACTGCTCTTTGCATGAACGCCCAGTTTCTTCAGCTGGGAGATCATCTCTTCCTTCTCTGTGGTATCCAGCCCCGCCAGAATCCTCTGCACCGCTTGCACATGACCTGGAAAGATCTCATTCATCATAGTTTTTCCTTCCTCCGTGATGGAAACCTGAGTGATTCTGCGATCTTCCTGGTTGGGGGTTCTCAGAATCAGGTTCTTCTTCTCCAGCTTG
>RZYZ01000212.1 GCA_009930125.1 Clostridia bacterium
ATGTAAAGGATTACTTAGTAGGAGATGATGAAAATGAATGAAAAAGAGAAATTGAATCAGGAGAAGATCGATGCTGCAGAATCTCATTTTGAAGCAGAGAATATGAACAAGTATGATGACCTGGACCTGAAGGAAAAGAATCTTAAAATCAACGAATTCGAGACCGAATACGTGGACCCCACCGATGAGGAAGTCAAGGATATCCGGAATCATCCCGGTGTAGATCTCCATGAGGTGGAGAAGAGAAATCCGGATACGCTTCTCAATGGTAAAGAGGAGCCTCCAGTGGAGTATGAGGCGGGAAAAATCGACGAAGCCGAATCTCATTTCGAAGCGGAGAACATGAACAAGTATGATGACCTGGACCTGAAGGAAAGAAATCTTAAAATCAACGAATTCGAGACCGAGTATGTGGACCCCACCGATGAGGAAGTGAAGGACATCAAGGATCACCCTTGTGTGGACCAGGAAGAAGTGGAGAAAAGAAATCCCGATGAGTTCTCAAAAAAGATCTAACAGAAACATCATAAAAATGAGGTATTTCCAGAACGAACTGGAGATACCTCATTTCATTATTCATGATTCTTGATTCTTGCTCTGCTACAGACTGGTGATTTCCTTGAAGAGCTCCATGGCCGCATCTCTTGGACCACTCATCTCCTTGTCTGGCACGCCAAGCTGGGTGTAGATCTCTCCCACCTTGATCTTGTTTTTAAACAGTGCATCAAAGAAGAGATCCAGAAGCTTGTCGGTGTCTTCGCTTTTCTGCAGCGGTCCAAAAGGATTGGCGAAGTAGGACTCCACAAGACCACTTTCCGTGGTGGTTCCCTTGGCCATTCTCTTGCCGGAGCGGAAGATCTCCTTGGCTTCATTCTGATCCTTGAAGTATCTTACGCCTGGTTCTCCTTCTTCCAGCACCTTGTAGTTGTTGGCATAAAGGAACAGGTCCACAGGATATCCCTTGATGATTTCCTTGTAGGTGGCTACAGGCATGACCAGTCTCGCATTGGTCTTGTCCGGATTCATGAAGATGGATCTGTCGATTTCCTTGAAGGCATAGCCCTGATCCAGATCATCCAGTCTGACGAAGGCACCGATTTCGGTGCCGTAGCCCATGACTTTTCCGTTCTCCAGAGAGAAGAAGCCCATGTCGTCGAAGATGATGGTCATATCACTGATATGGTCTTCGGACAGACTTCTCAGCGCTTCCAGGGATTCGGACTTTCCTGCACCGGAGTCTCCCATGATGACCACATTGGCGGATTTTCCGTTCTTCATGTTGATGTTCACCATGGCCCCATGGATTGGAAGATGTCCTCTCTTGATCATGATGAGATTATGCAGGGTAAGACTCATCTTCTTCATGTATCCGAAGTAGTCGATCTCATCGCTGTAGGGAACAAATCCCAGCATGATGTCGTTCTTCGTATCATCATAGAACACATTGCCCAGCTCTTCATTGGTGTTCTTTCCACCATAGACGTAGACGATATCCGGCTTTCTTCCAACATAGTCCTCTTCTCTGGCCATCTCGAAGAGATTGGACAGGGAGATTCCATGGGCCATCAGGTCTCTATGGAAATACAGGAACGCCGTAAGCTTACCGATCTTTGCCGGATAGCAGAAGAAATGGTCTCTGTTGAGGTAGGTTTCCTCGATGGGATTCACAAAGGTCTCCTGGAAGATACCGTCTCTCTTGTTCTTCTTCGGATAGGAGATGAAGGGGGAATCCATGACGATGGCACTGATGAATGGAATATCGCTCAGGATCTCGTATCCCTTTGGAATAGGCCATAGGGTCTCTTGAAGGATTACGCCTGCATTGACGCCCGCTGGAACCTGTCTGAAGACATTGGGTTCATAGCCCAGGACATTTCTTCCGATCTTACGATAAAGCTCCAGAATGAGGTTCGTGAACTTGTGGTTGGCATCGATGAAGCTGGTCTGAGCCAGTCCGTCGGTGTTTCTTCTGTTCTGGATGACGGAGTATCTTTCCAGTCTTCTCCAGAAGGCATAGAAGTCTTCCAGAAGAGACGAGAACCAGTCCGGATCGGATAAAAGAGGTTCATAGTCACATCGGATCTTGATCACTTCTTCTCTATGGAACAGGGTGAGAAGCTTCAGCACTTCCACCATCTTATCGGTGAGTTCACTGATGGTATCTCCCTCGTAGACGGAGATCAGTCTCTTGTAGTTCTGCGTATTTCTCTTTGCAATGGATTCAAGATAGGTCACGGTCACTCTGCGGAAAGAGTCTGCTTCCAGAATCTTTTCAATGGTATCGCAGTACTTGGCCGAAAAATTAATCATGGCTTTACCCTTACTCAGGGAAAATTCTTTTTTCATGGGACACCTCTCAATTGTAATTATTCTGAACCTAATATGGTAATTAAGTCTATGTTATATAGTATACAGCAATTTCGATAAAGATATGTGTTTTTTTCTGACAGAATCTCATAATTTACAGTTATTTTTCATCTTCCTTTCATTGCCTTTTCATCATTTTTTAATTTAGCACCCTTACAATGGACACAAATAGTAAGAAAAAGAGGTGCAGACATTGAATCAGAATAAAAAACTCACCAAGTCATCCACCAACAAGTGGCTCTTCGGGGTTCTTGGCGGATTCGCGGAATACTTCAATATTGATGCCAATCTCCTTCGAATCGGATTTCTCATCTTCTCCCTGCTGCCCGGACCTTCCATCATCATCTATCTCATCTGTGCAGTCATCATGCCGAAAGAAGAAGGCAGCTATTAGTATCAGAGCCGTCTTCCTTCATGAACCCAAGCTCCGATTCATAAACTAAGATCCCTCCATCCTCAGATGGAAGGATCTTTTTTTGATGTCAATATCTGCTTCGGTCGCAGGAATCAGGTCCTATAGAGCTCCCTGCTTCTTATGGTTCATTTCCCGCACTCTTGCGATACGGGTTTCCTCATCCAGGATGGTTCCGTCCTCATCCATGGTCACATGGTATCCTTCATGGATTTCCGTTCTGAAATTGCCCTGGGCCACACTGAACCCTTTCAGGCCCGGTGCATCCAGGAGACCTTCCTTGATGGCCAGGTAGATGACTTCAGGGTCCACCAGCGGATCCTCCACATCTTTGATTTTACTGATCTCGCCCAGAAGGTATCTCACTTCGGATTTCAGATAGTCAAGCCTTTCCTTGAACGTCGGATCCTGATGCAGGTTCTCCAGAAGACCCCTTTCTGCAATTTCCATGGATTTGTTCACAATACGGATGCTCTCCAGGATTTCCTTGCTGGTGGCTCTCTTCACCGCTTCCGAATAGGACACCACATGAACAATATCCGGTTTCAGGAAGGATCCGTAGAACATGGTGGATGCGATGAGCCCCTTGGCCTTGTCCATGTCTGCAGGATAGGCCAGAAGACCTGTTCGTACCATGCGGACGATGTGGAAGGTTTCATCCTCCAGCTCGCCCATGAGATCGATCTTCGCCTGCATCTTCGCCAGGTCCATCATGGGGGAAATGGAAGGCGGATTGGCCAGCATGTACTGCATGACCATATCCTTCACGCCCAGGTGTTTGGCCACCTTGGCCGTGATGTAGCTGATGGCCACTTCAATGACATCGGAGCAGTACCTTAGTGCCCACTGGTGCGATTCATTCATCTCCACTGGAACACCCATCTGTGCGTTGTAGGCTATGGCTTCCATGTTTTCCTTGATGGCGGTGAGAAGCTCTCTGTCGCTTCTTCTGTCCAGCTGACTGTACCAGGTCAGCGGAATGGCAGCCCAGGCATTGTTCACGGTCTCCTTCAGAATCTTCGAGAACGGATAGATGTCTCTGGTGCCCGAATAGCATCGCATCATGGGGTAGTTCCCGCGCC
>RZYZ01000213.1 GCA_009930125.1 Clostridia bacterium
CGTATATGTTGATCTGCGCATCTCCAGCAGGATAGAAATTATCCATGGAGAAAAGCTCAATGTCATAGCTCTTTTCCAGGATCTCCTTTTCGAATAACGCGATGAGATCCTGATACTTCTTCTTGGTGGCAAGGACCGCCCGCTCCGCCTTCAGAAAGTTCTTCGCTTCCTGGATGGCCTCGAGCATCTCCTTGTAGAAGATTTCCATCTGGTACTTGTCCGTATGTAGAAGCGGTTCGCATTCGGCGGCGTTGATCAGGAGATACCTGGGACTGGCCGCATATTTGATATGGGTCGGAAACCCTGCGCCTCCTTCTCCGATGACGCCTGCCTCATAGATGTTTTCAAGAAAAGTCAACGCGCCTCACCTTCTTCCACTTCCACTTCGTCGATGATGCCCACGATGGTGGCATCCACGGCGATGTCATCTTTCTTCAGCGCTTTTCTGGCTGTGCTTCCGCTGACCACGATGACCAGCTCGCCGATGCCTGCGCCGACTGCATCCGCAGCCACGATGGCTTTGGATTTTTCTCCCGTATTGGGATCGTACGGTTCAACAATGAGGAGCTTCAAACCATTCAGTGAAGGTTCTTTTCTCGTTGCCCACACGTTCCCGACAACTCTTGCTGTCTGCATGGTTATTCCCTCCTTTCCCGTTTCTCTAGTGTGATGCCATGGTTTCTCATGAGATCCTTTGCCAGTGGTGTAATGATCGGTGTTCCTTCTGTAAAGAGGATTCTTTCTCCGTTCTCCACCATCTTCAGAATCTCCTTTTCTCCGATGAGCCCTCGCTTTTTCGCTGCTCCAGCTGCTGCCGTCTCCCCTCTTCTGGGGTTTCTTGTCTCTGCCGGCCGGATGCCGAAGGAGGCGATCTTTTTCACCGAGTCCTCATAGAGTCTGTAGAGCATCTTCGGACAGGTTTTCGCCATTTTCCGGTGAAGTAGGCCTTCACTGAGATAAAGGACTTCCTTTCCGCTCATGAGCGCTTCCATCACGGGTCCCACTCTCGGATTCATCCCCATGGCCAGTTTCTGCAGGGTATTCGGAGAGATTTCCGCTAGAAGCAGCACATCAAACTGCACGTCTTCATCGAAACAGGTATTGAATTCCAGTTCGTATTGGTCTCCATATCTTTCTCTCAGTTCTTTCTCGAAGCGCTGCGCTTCCCCGATGACCAGCATTTTCTCCCGGTCTTCCTTTGCGCTTTCCATCTTTCTGATCTCTTCCAGCACCTTCTTCATGATGTCTTCAATCTGCATCTTCTCCCTCCTTCCATGAGATTTCTTCTTTTACTGACCATTTCCATAGTGGGCGATCATCATCAGATAATAGAGTGCACTGGAAAGTCTGTTGAGACTTTCGATGATATCATTTCTCTCCACTTCGGTCCCGTTCTTGAAGGCGGTGACGCCTACGATCTCCACTTCTCTCACGGCTGCTCGCAGCACATTGAGATGGATTACGGCAGGCTTTTCCTCTCCGGTCATGACCAGATGCCCTCCCGTGAAATGGTCACTGGGACTGTGGGTGATTTTTCTGATCTCTTCATAATCCTTCCCCAGCACGCTGAAACTCTTGATGGGTTCTCCCAGCACTTCCGCACGCATGATCTTTCTCAGGTGAAGATAGATGTCCTTCAGTCCCTTGAAAAGGTCCGCGTTCTTTTCATGCCTCATGAGAAGCATGCCTCGGAGCATTTCCGCCTCCAGAGAATCGATTCTGCCTCGGAAGATGATCCTCGGATCATCCTTGAAGACCAGAAGATCGGCCCGGATCTGGGTCATGAACTCCGGTTTCTTGCTGTAGTATTCATCAGTATAGTAGTTCTTATAGCGTTTCGGGTCATCGGACACATTGGAAGTGGCTTCTCTCTCACGAACAGGATGGGGTACTCTGTGGACGTGTTTTCTGTCCTCGTCTGAAGATGCGGCTTCACAAAACTTCAGCTCCACCCCTTTTTCTTTCAGAAATTCACGGGCAGATGGAGTGATGACTTCGTTTTTTCTGGCCACATATTCAGTAAATTTTTCGTTTTTCCACTTTGATCTAAGCAGAGATTCCGTTAGTACTGCCATCTTTTCACATCCTTACTTGGTGGACTTACCGGACCGCCTGAGAAGCGGCCCGCGCCTTTTCCCGTCTTAAACTTCAGCTTTCTTTGGCAGAATCAGTTCCACTTCCTGATGAGGTCTTGGAATCACGTGTACGGAAATGAGCTCTCCGACTCTTTCTGCTGCTGCTGCACCTGCATCTGTAGCTGCCTTGACTGCGCCTACATCACCACGTACAAGAACCGTTACAAGTCCTCCACCCACATGTTCCTTACCGATGAGTGTGACATTAGCTGCCTTCACCATTGCGTCTGCTGCTTCGATTGATCCAACGAGTCCCTTAGTTTCGATCATACCTAATGCGTTTGTGTTAGCCATTTTTTATTCCTCCTAAAATTTTGTTTATTATTGTTGTTTGCTTACAGATTGTTATTTGGACTTGATCATTTCGGAAAGGATCTTTCTTACAACCTGTTCCAGGTCATAATCCCTGTTTTCCTCTGGTCCTTCTTTTCTGATGTTTGTTTCACTTAGATCCACCACATCTTCCACTTCTCTCACGCCATAGGCCATGCGCCTGATGTCGATGAGATGCATGGGATTGATGTTGTCTGAGGTTGCACTTCCGCCTATGGCTCCACAGCCCAGGGTCAGTGCAGGCATGAGATTGGTCGTGGCACCGACGGCGCCATGGGTGGTGGATGTGTTCACGAGAATTCTTGAAGCGGGTTTTCTGAGGGCGAATTCACGGATGATCTTTTCATTGTTGGAATGGATCCCCAGTGAATGTCCTTCTCCGCCGTACTCCAGAATCTCGATGCATTTTTCGCAGGCTCTCTGCCAGTCCGGTTCCACATAGAGGGCCAGGAGCGGTGAAAGCTTCTCTCTTGAGAAGGGAAACTCTTTTCCCACGCCTTTTTCCTCTGCCAGAATCACCTTGGTGTCTTCCGGCACTTTGATGCCTGCCATGGCCGCAATTTCCACAGCTGATTTTCCTACAATTCTCGTATTCAGAGTTCCATGGGGCTTCTGGACCAGTTTGTCCATGAGCGCCTTTTCCTCCGCATTCAGGAAGTAACATCCCTGCTTCTTCAGTTCCTTCAGCATGGGTTCAAAGACAGCGCCTTCCACGACCAGTGCCTGTTCCGATGCGCAGATGGTTCCATTGTCGAAGGATTTTCCCTGCACGATACGTTTCGCAGCCAGCGGCAGATCCGCAGTTCTTTCCACAAAGACAGGTACGTTTCCGGGTCCCACGCCAAGAGCTGGTGTGCCAGAGCTGTAAGCCGCCTTGACCATGGCGGAGCCTCCTGTTGCCAGAATGAGCTTCACATCGTCATGCTTCATGAGACCGTCTGTGGCTTCCATGGTGGGTATGGAGATGCAGGAGATGAGATCCTCCGGCACGCCTTCTTCCACAAGCACCGCCCTCATGCCTTTCACCGATTCCATGATGCAGCCTTTGGCTGCGGGATGGGGTGATAAAACGATGGCGTTTCCGGCCTTCAAAGCGATGATGGCTTTATAGATGGCTGTGGATGTGGGATTGGTGGAAGGAACAAGTCCGGCGATGACACCGACAGGTACGCCGATCTCATAGATTTTCTTCTCGTCGTCCTCATGGATGAATCCCACGGTCTTCATGTCCTTGATGGCTTCATAAAGTATTTTCGATGCCACAAGATTCTTCACGGTCTTGTCCGGCACGTTTCCGTATCCGGTTTCTTCCACCGCAAGCTTCGCCAGATTCTCAGACTCTCTTTCCAT
>RZYZ01000214.1 GCA_009930125.1 Clostridia bacterium
TGTATCAGTTTTTCAAGTCTCGTCAGTTCCTCCAGATCGGAACCCAGATAATAGGTCGGTGCCTTGTAGAGATCGTAGGTGAGGTCAGGCCCTTTATCCGGTACCCGAGGCATACTGAACACCTGTCCCAAGGAAGATAAGGTCAGTTTTCTCTCATAGACCCGGTGAAACTCCTCTTCTATGGTGGAGAGGATGGTGATGGCGTTCTCGATGGAGGTTCTGGAAAGCTCATAGACTTTCTTCGCTCCGGCATCCATGATGAAGGTCGGGGTGGTATAGGGAAGAATCAGGTTGATGGACTCGATGAGATTACGCTTGGGGTATTCTCCTCTCCAGAGCGCATCGCCGCCCATGAAGGGGTACATGTCCTTCTCGTTGAACCAGGCTTTGAGTCTGGGGAGATAGTATACGCCGTCCACCTTGTATTCCTTGCCCGACATCATATCCATGCCCTTGGCGGAAAGGATGCCGGTGATGATCTTTCTGACTTCTATGCCGTGGGACTTCAGAAGGGGACTTAAGGCATTCATTCGATATCCTTTGTGCAGGATGGTGTCCACCAGAATCACCGGTTTTCTGAAGGAGGAAAGGGTCTTCACCTGATTTTCCAGTGTCAGGTAGAAAGGCACTTCCCCTATGGTGAAGCTTTTCATATCGGAGCTGAAATACTTCTCCGAGTGAATGGATTTGGTCACGGTGTTGGGCACCACGGAGCGGTCCAGCACGTCCCCATAAGGAACGCACATGTAACTTCCAAGGACCCTTGGTTTGGTTTCCTCCATGGGCACATTGTTCTCCTGACAGACGAGACTGATGATGCCCTGCTGGAGCATCAGCGGCTCAAAGGGGAGGACGAGATTGCCGGGATAAAGACCGCCGATGGCCTTCATGAGATTCACCCGGGTCTCGCTGATCCTGTTGCGGACCTTGGGATTGCTCCGGAAAGGGTCCTTCAGGATGTTCTCCATGTCCAGGTTCAGGGCAATGGGTGTACTCATATCCACGTAATACACCGGTTCATGACAGTCCAGCTGCTGGAAATTATACAGTCCCAGAAGACTGATGAACTTTTCCTCCTTCAGGTACTTGTTCTTGGGGATGAAGAGGGCACATTCATAATCTCTGGACACGCCGAAGGACAGAGTTTCCGTAAGCAGAATCTGATGATAGTTTCTCAGTTTGTCCGGAGCGGAAATGTAGAGGCCATCCAGCACCATGATTCTGCCCAGATTCAGCGCCCGCACCTTGTCGGCGAAAGTAGAGGATTTCATCTCATCCATGAGATTCTCGCTTCTTGCCCAGTGGAAGATGCTCATGCCGATGGGCTTGCCGCTGGTTCGGTCCGTAAGCGTCAGCACTCTTCCGGAAGGCTTGTTGAACGTGTCCTTGATGAATCTTGAAATCACGTGGCGGCTTGTGGGGAACAGCTTGTCGATGCTGTGAGACAGTTCCGGGTCCATCTCCCGGTAGATCTTCTTCTCCAGGAAGGTGAGACTCACAAGGGATTTGTCCACAGGAGCCTTCTGATAGAAGCCATTCATGTAGATGTAGTTCTGCGCCATGGGATCGATGAGGCTGGAGATGTCTCTGTTTTCATCAATGTTGGTACGGATCTTGGAGGAGCTGACTTCTTTCAGCTCTCTTGGCAGATCCATGAAGATCACGTGGTCCACGAGACTTTCAATGGTTTTTCTGGCTCCCCGGATCCGTGTGCGGTCGAAGACCAGATGATTGATGGTATGAATGGAATGCTCCGAAAGCGCACTCTTGTAGCTGGAGGCATTGATGACCACATCACTGCCACAGACCATATAGACCTCTTCATTGAAGATGGTTTTCAGCTTCAGAAGATCCATATCGCTGGCGATGTTCACCGGAATATCCGCTGGGAAGAGGTAAAGGTCCAGCTCTCCAGCTGTACTCATTTCAAGGATCCTTCTTCGTACGTTGTTCGGCAGAGTCTTCTTGGACCAGGAGAACTCGTCGATGGACAGATACACTTCATAGCCTTCATCACGGATCAGCTTGGCGATGGCCAGGTGAGAAAGGGTGAAGGGGTCAAAGGTGCCCGGGAAGAAGGCATACTTGGTGGTTTCAGCATGAATGAATGGCCCCTTCTCATGAAGATAGTCATTCATGAAACGGTAGATGTTGTTCAGGCCAACGCTCTGGCAGAGAAACAGAAGGTTTCTCGTCTCATTGGTCAGAAGGGTGATGAGCTTCTTGTAGAGGAAGAGAAACACCTGATTCCTGCTTTCCAGTGTAAGAATATCCGATGCGAAGATGACCTTTCCGATGGTGGTGAAGGCCGCTCTCACCGTGAGATTCTCATAATCCGCCATGCCGTAGAGCAGGACGCTCAGCATGTTCTTGATGCGCTTTATGATTTCATCCTGAGTAAGCTGTGTGCTTCTCATGCCGAACTGGATGAAGGATTCCAGGGTGGTGCCCAGGGTCTTGATGAGCAGAGACTTCACGGAAGGATTGGCGGTTTTCACCTTGATCAGAAGATCATCGATGATTTCGTCGAATTCCTTGATGTCGAGATACAGAAGCACCTTCCCCAGAGGCTTCGGAATGTACTCGGTGAAGCGGTGCCCTTCGATTTCCAGGGCACGCAGAAGCTCTACAGCCACTTCATTGCGCTCATAGGAAGAAAGCCTTCTCATGAGGGTCAGAAGGGCGTTTCCGGCCGTTCTTCGAACGGATTCGATGGCGGAGACCTTCAGGAGGTTGCACAGATGAAGGGAAGTGTTGATGGGGGAAATAAGACTTCCATCCAGGGTATAGAAAACCAGAAGCCGGATGTTGTTTCTCTTGGCGATCCAGTGGGTGGCGGTCTTCAGGTTATTCAGGAACACTTCTTCCATTTCCGCTTTTCTGCTTTTCAGATCCGTTTCCAGCGCCTTGCGTTTTTCAGGCATGGAAAGCTGGCCCGCCAGCTTCATGTAGAGAAAGACCTCGGTGATGTCGGTTTTTCTGTTCACCTTGAGAAGCCTAGCTCTCAGATACTCGATGAATTCTTCGCTGTAATGGCTGATGGGATAGCTTGTGGTGATGAGCTCCAAGACGGAAATCCTCTGCATGATGCTGCCCTTCAGCACCGTGCGGAAGAAGTCTTCTTTCAGTCTTCCAGGAAAGGGGATATACCGTATGGCTTCCGTGAGGAAGATATTGGTCTCCTGCCGCTTGGGACTGATGTTCTCATAATACTTTTCCACCACAGAGGTATATTCGCCGATTCTTGATTCAGGAAGGCTTGTGAAGAGATGCTGGATCATGGTGGAGAAGGAGTAGCCCAGCTGCATCTTATGGCTGTCGATGACCTTGTGTCCCGGATAGAGAATCTTCTTCAGGGTGGAATCCAGAAGACGAAGGCCGGACACATTGGAGGAAGGGGCCACCTCCTCCAGCGGGATTTCCTTCCGGTAGTCCTCGTCGAAGGTTCCGATGATGTCTCCCAGCATTTCCGCACTGTGATACCTGATGTCATCCTCCGGATGAATGAGGCATTCCAGAAGAAAACTTACGACCTGAAGCTTCTGCCCCTGGGTCAGATAGGTGGAGTATTCTTCAAAGATCCGAAGGTATTCTCGGAGGTCTTTCCAGTCCCGAAGAGACCTTGCTTCCTCCAGCAGTGTATCCATGCTGAACTCATCTCGAAGCATATGCATGACTTTGATGTTGTGGTCGATGGCATGATACTTAAGCCTGTCAATGATCTCATCGCCGAAGCAGATGGCAGGCTTTTTCAGGGTCCGGATGGTTCTGCGGGACTCCAGGATTTTC
>RZYZ01000215.1 GCA_009930125.1 Clostridia bacterium
GTCCCAGGGCTCACAGGACGCATTGGAGTCCACCGGTGCACCATACTGTATCCCCTTGACGAAGTCGATCAGTTTGTCTTTATCCCTGAACGTAATGGCCTGAACGATATCCGTTCTTTTCACTTCCGCTTTCGGATGTACTTCAAACCCTGCAAGCTCCATGATTTTAGCGGCATAGATTGCCGTTTTCAGTGCTTCGATGGACACCTGTGGTGCCATGAAGAGTCCCTGGAAAAAGCTTCTCATGACGCCGAATGTGGATCCGGTTTCTCCGCCTAAGCCGGGCACGGTGAGTCTGTAGGAGGAAAGGTCCACAAGATCGCTTCTTCCTGCGATATATCCTCCTGTAGGGGATATGCCTCCCCCAGCGTTCTTGATGAGAGACCCTGCCACGATGTCCGCACCCGCTTCAACGGGTTCACGATCTTCAATGAATTCTCCATAGCAGTTGTCCACGAAAATGATCACATCCGGGAATTCCACTCTGATTGCACGGATCGCCTCTTCGATTTCCCCGATGGTGAAGCTGTTTCGGGAGGCATACCCTTTGCTTCTCTGGATATGAAGCATTTTCACGTTCTGATCGGCTCTCAGCATTTTTAGCACCGCATCTGTGTCAATCTGATTATTATTCAGTTCGATTTCCTTATAGCTGATGCCGAAATCCTTCAGTGAACCGATGTTCCCGTCTTCCTCCGTCTGGTCAATACCGATGACGCCCAGAATGGTGTCATAGGGCCGTCCAGTGATGGCCAGAAGGGTATCTCCCGGTCTTAGAATTCCATAGAGCACACTGGATATGGCATGGGTGCCGCTGACAAAATGAGGTCTCACCAGAGCCTTTTCCGCCTTGAAGATTCTGGCATAGACCAAATCCAGTGTATCTCTCCCTATATCCCCATACCCGTAGCCAGTGGTATTGGTGAAATGATAGTCGCTGATTCTCTCCTCCTGGAAGGCTTTGAGGACTTTAAACTGATTATACTCCCGTATGTTCTCGTATTCTCTGAACAGAGGCTGAACGGCCTCCATGGTGCGCTCGTGGAGCTTGAGGGCAGATGAGCTGATCTTATATTCATTCATCAGATATTCCTGAGATTTTCTATACATTCTTTTCTTCCTTTCCCTTCTATGTCTATCTGTTTTATTCTGATTATCACTTACATACAATTGAACAGTATACCACATCTCATCTTGGATTGAAATGTGTTTTGCGATTAATGAAAGAACCCAGTAGCAATTCCAGTCCAATGAAAAAGGCATACCTGAAATGGTAGTGCCTTCTCGAATCTACTCGTTCTCTTCTTTTTCATCTTCCAGAATCAGAATAGGTTTTCCTGGTGTAATGGTTGTGACCGCATGCTTATAGACGAGCATCTGCTTGTCTTCGGTTTCCAGCACGATCACATAATTATCGAAACCCTTGACAATCCCCTTCAGCTGAAATCCATTGACCAGGTGTATCGTCACAAGGGTCTTTGTTTTCCGGGCCCCATTCAGGAATACATCCTGAAAATTATTGATTACCTTATTCATATTTATTCCCCCAAATTTTGTAGCATTTAATGTGTGATTGTATATGCTTTTGTTTCATTATAATACATTATTGTGGTTCATTCTATTTATTTTATGCATTCTTCCATTATTTTCAGAATTTCCTCTTCGGTGAGCTGATCCTTGTTCAGCTCTCTGGCAATATCATGATTTCTGAACCAGGTAAGCTGCCGCTTGGCATAATTTCTGGATCTCATTTTAACCAGCTCTATGGCTTCCTCCAGTGACATTTCCTCATCCAGATAACTGAGAAACTCCTTATATCCGATCCCTTTCATGGACACGAAATCCTTTGTGAGCCCATGAGCCTTCAGTTTTTTCACTTCCTCAAGAAGCCCCATGCTCAGCATTTTTTCCACCCTTTCATCAATCCCCTTATACAGACTCTCTCTGTCTTTATTGAGATAGAAGTAGTGGATCTCATATTTGGGGTTTGGTCTGCTGCTGTCTCTGAAACTGGAGAAGGGTTTTCCTGTCACCTTGTATACTTCCAGGGCGCGTATGACTCTTTTCAGATTGTTGGGATGAATCCTCTCTGCGGAAACAGGATCCACCTCCTGAAGCATTCCATGTACATAGCTTTTCCCTCTCTCTTCCGCCAGCACCATCAGCTGCTTTCTGTAGGCTTCGTCATTTCCGCCCTCCGTGAAGGAGAGGTCCTTGATGACCGCATCAATATAAAGACCTGTACCGCCCACCATGATGGGCACTTTCCCTCTGGACAGAATATCGTCGATGGCTTTTTCCGCCAGGACCTTGTAATTTGACACTGTAAAAGAATCAAAGGGGGTTACGATGTCAAGCATATGATGCCGCACTCTTCTCGTTTCCTCCAGATCCGCCTTCGCGGAACCGATATCCATTCCCTTGTAGATCTGCATGGAATCACAGGATACGATTTCTCCCTGAATCCGTTCTGCCAGCTGCAGGGAGATTTCGGTTTTTCCCACACCCGTGGGGCCGGCAATAATGATCAAATCACTCATACAATTCTCCTAAACATTTTCTGCATATCTTTCTCTGTGAGCTTCACCAGCGTAGGCCGTCCATGCGGACAGGTGAAGGGCTCGCTGATGAAGCGCAGCTCATTGATGAGGTATCTCATCTCCTCCATGGTCAAAGGCTCGTAGGCCTTGATGGAAGCCTTGCACGCTGCAGTGGCAATCCTAAGATGCTTCACATCCTCCTTGTTGCCTTTCCCGAGATTCCGGATATTGTCCAGAATCTCATGAAGATAGGAAGATGCCTGCACTTTTCCAAGAAACAGAGGCACTTCACGAATGGATATGCTGCGGTCACCAAAGTCTTCCATGACAAATCCGGCTTCCTTGAGCACCTCACGATTCTCCAGATAGAGCTGATGGTCTTCCAGATCCAGGTCAACGATTTCAGGAATAAGAAGCCCCTGAGATGCCACAGCACCCTCTCTGATTTCCATCATGTACTTTTCGAAGTTGATTTTTTCATGGGCTGCATGCTGGTCAAAAATATACAGCTCATCATGTATTTCTGTCAGTATGTAGGTATCTCTGAACTGACCGATGATTCTGGGCATGGGAAATTTTGCCGTCTTCTCTGCACCCTCACTAAAATCCTGGGGCCAGTACTCTTTCTTCATGGGACCTTCTTCCCTGACTCTGATATCCCCACCTGCATGGGAATCATAGCTTTCCGCTTCCTGTAATGACGCAGTATCACTGCGCTCCTTCCGCTGAAAATCCTCTGCATTCACCGGCTTCATGGTATCCACCGGAATATCGATATAGACAGGTGCTGCGGCAGATGGATGCCGCAGCTGCACAAAGGACTCTTTCTCCTCTTCTTCTTCGATGGCGAAAGTATCTTTCAGACCTTCCCCCATGGCACTATGAATCGTCCCGAAAACACTCTTGAAAATGTGGCTTTCATCCTCGAATTTAATCTCTGCCTTCTGGGGATGAATGTTCACATCGATGATTTCCGGAAACACCTCGATGTTGATCACGAAGAAAGGAAATCTGCTTACAGTGGCGAAGGACTTGAAGGCCTTCTCGGCCGCTGTGGTGATCACCTTGGACTGGACCAGTCTCTTGTTCACGAAGATGGTCTCATGGGATCTGGACCCTCTTGAAATCTCCTCATTACCGATATAACCGAAGATGCTGAAGGAATCATAGTGATTCTCGAAATAGAAGAGATTCTCGTAGACCTTCTTGTTGTAGACCTGCCGGATGACATCCTTCTGATTCCCC
>RZYZ01000216.1 GCA_009930125.1 Clostridia bacterium
CTACAATTGATCCGGCAATTCAGTCCAGACTGATTGGAGCTCTTATTGAGCTTGACTTCACTTTGGATCAGATGTATGATCTCATCAAGAGCAGACTTCCTGGAATTCTTGCACAATATCCTGAAATCACAAATGATGACAGATATGCTGTATGGGACTTCCTGGAAAAGATCAAACCTGTTGCAGAGGACATCGACTTTAGAAGGTATGAGGCTTGTCTGCAGGAATATCTGGCAGCAAAGGACAGTGGAACGAATGCCTATTGGCAGAAACGTTGTGCTCAAATTCTGACTCTTCCTAAGACTTGGGGTTAAATCTATGAAAATTGAAAAAAAGAGATTGAGAGAAGATGCTAACTTCTACAAGAACTTTCAGTATGCCTATCACAGGACTGCATTCAGTAATGTTGAAAGTATAGCAAAGCAAGGATTTCGTCCAGGATATGGGGATCTCTATGGTTCTGGATGGTACATGTGCTATGACCTGGATTCTCAGTTGAAGCCAAGAATGAGTGGATATGGGGAAGCAATCATCAAGTCAGAGATATTCCCAAAGGGTGTTCTTATCTTTGACTATAACCTTTCCAAGAAGGTCTATGGAAATAATGACTACTCTCTTGTGAGTCAGCTTCTAAGATATAACATCTACCGAACTGAACTTCATATTCCATTCAGACTGAAGCAACTCTCTAAGAAGCTGGAATCAACATTTGACAGACCAGAGCTTTCCGCAGCATGGTTTGGTCATGTGTTTGTTGGAGGGGAAGACATTGCTGATGCAGAGAGATCCCTCACCGGATCAGTCAATAGATATGGAAGTCCAGAATCATTCATAGATTCCAATGGTATGCCAAAGTTGAAAGGTATGACTGGAGCTATGATAACCGGAAATCATGATGGAAATGTCATCATAGTCTATCGGCATGAAACTGCTATTCCTTTCCAGTTCTGTATCACTGACTCCTCTGGAACGATCACTAAGGACTGGGAAGACATCCAGAATGCTGGAATTGCAAAAGAAAGAGCAGACAATGCTCAAGCTCTTTTTCAGATGTTTCAAGGAAGAGTTAAGAACCTCAGTACAGAAATGTCAATGGATGAGTTTAAGTCAAAGTTCAACTGGCTTCTGAAGGCAAAATTCAGCAATGCTGACATTGAAGTGAACTCCAATGAAGAGTTCATCTGGCATAATGGTGTTTGGGAGAGTGGTGACTGGTATGGTGATCTTTGGTTGAATGGAGATTTCAAACAAGGAAAGTGGTTCAGAGGAACTTTCCAGAACGGAACATGGCATGCTGGAAATTTCATCAGTGGAACATTTGGTGATCCAGCTGGAAGATGTCGTTGGGTGAAAGGTTCCTGGACTGGTGGTGTCTTCAATGCTGATTATGCTACTTGGGAGGGAGGAAAGATCAAGGTCAAGGGTATCTTCACTCCTTCAAAGACTCCTCCAACTTTGGAAGAGAGCCTGTCTGACAGGAATTATGTCATGGATCTTTCAGAGGAGTTCATTGAGGATTTCTTCAGGAAGGATTCAGGATCCCTTGAAGAGAGTTTTACCTTTAACAGCCTCTCAGATGATGAGAAGGACCAACTATACCTAGAGTTCCAGAAGTCTTATGAGAAAGCAGTGGGAGTTGCTTGGGACAGAAATACATTTGAGTCCAGAGCCTATGCTTGGGAGTTCTTTGGATCTGTTGAAGGTGGCATTGCTGTAAGAAAGCAGAACTCAGGAATGTATAAGTTGAATGCTACATTTGGTTCTCCTAGGAAGATCATAGAGGCGTTCAAGGAAATGCAGAGAGACATTGGAAATGATCCTGTTTGGGGAGTGATGACAATGGATCTTGCTCTCATGCTTGAGAAACTTTCTAGAAAAGAATTCAAGATGCCTCCTAAGCTCTTTGTCAAGACAGTCATTCCTCATATTGCTCATATCTTTGGAAGTGAAGTGAAGTCTGTTGATCCTTCAGATGGTGGAATCATTGTAAGTACTCCAGCAGGTGACATGAAGAAATTCTTCATTGCAAACAAGAAATATTATGAATCTGTACTTGACAATGCTAAGAACAATCCTGAGAAGGTTCCTGTTCCAAAACCAGTACTGAATGTTCTCATTGGTATATTGAAGGCATTCATCTAAGGAGGTGGAATATCCCAAGATCAATACGAAATCCAGAAGGTTGGACAATCAGGAAGCTCATCCAGAATACCTATCATCACAAGAAGAATAGGTTTGAGTATAGAGATCGGGATGTTCTAAAGGGAATCACTATTGAAGAGATCAGTGTATATGATGGAGCAAATCCTGGAGAGAAAAGAACCAAGTTCAGAATAACCTCCAGGAGCTATCCTCAATACAAGCCATACTTCACTGGAAAGGATGTTCGTGGAAGACCTATCACCAAGCAAAGAACCTATCGCCATGAATATGAAGTGACTATTCAGATGGACTCACTTTCAATAGATGATGATAGAATCCATCTAAGAACTGGAGCGGATGCTAAGTGGGATTTCTCTGAAAAGGGAAAAGGAAAGTGGGTAGGAAAGGGAAGATCAAAAAGGTTCATTGAAGGAACAAATATTCAGAGAGGAATCAATGGTGATTTTTTCTTCAGGCTCAGCTGGATCAGGAAACAAGCTGGTCTTCTCTATGGAAGAAACTATGCTGGTTGGTTTCCAAAGGTAACAAATCCAATGGGAATTCAATTTCTTACAAAGCATGAACTAAGAGTATTACAAGTTCTGATGGACAGAGGAATATTGAAATGAGTGAATTGATGGAAGGGATTTCAATTGATAGAAAGGAATTGAAAGAATTTGAATATGAAGAATTCTCTGTATTTTTTGATCCAGTGGAAAACTTTTGGTTCTTGGAGACCTATGATGATGAAGATGAAGTTGAAAGAGTCGTCATAGAGGATTCAGAGGGAATGAACTATTCAATAAATTCAGAATTCTTTTCTAAGATTGGATTCACTGAAGAGAACTTTGTCAATCTAAAGAATTTTGTAATGGAGCTTGAAAAATGAAGATCATAAATAAGGTGAGCACAATGGAATTGAAGGAGTTTTCAACAAATAGAACTACATTGAGAAAAAGGTTCTACAGACATGTTCTAGAAAATAGTGCTTTGAGATATTTGAATCAGATGGGGTCATTATTTGACAAGGGAAGTTTTGGTGGTCAGAGAGAATTCTGGGAGTGGCAAGCTAAGGAAGCAAGGTCAGTGAAATGTGTTTCCTATAGGGACATTCCAGAGTTGAAAGAAAAGGTGGAAGAATTTCTTAAGAGGAATGAACTAGCAATCAAGGAGTGTTACCATAACTCCATGCAGATTGTCTGGAATATTCCCGAGGTAGAATATGTTGAAGGAATTGCAAACCTGATTATTCCTTTAGACCATGCCTGGAACTATTATAAGGGTCATTACTTTGACTTGACTGCTGAAGTTGTTCTTGGTAAGAATGTTGAAAGATTTGAGTATGCTCAGGTGATCAGGCTTCAAAGAAGAGAGATGGATAAGTATGCTCTAAAGACCGGATTGGCTGGTGGGTATATTCCAGAATACTATATGGATAAGGTAAAGAAATGAAGATCATAAAGAATTTTTCAGAAGACAGAAAGTTGATAAAGGTTACAGTCTTTTATGATGGAGGAAGGAGTTGGACTCTTCAGTGGCAAGGTGGAGTGAAAGTCTTCCAAGGTGACATTGATCAGTTTGCTAAATTTCTCATGAGCATCCATGCTAAGGATGACAAGGAAGACCCACATTCATTCA
>RZYZ01000217.1 GCA_009930125.1 Clostridia bacterium
CCATAGAACTGTCCTGTGATGCGCCAATCAGAGAACCTTATACGGCCTATCTTCAGGGTGGACTCAGTTTCGATCATGGAAAAATCGGTATACTTATTGCACTTTCAAGGATTCTCTAAAAAAATCACCGGCTGTATGCTATAATGTACTCAATGTATCAGAAGATAATATAGAAAAAATATGATGAAGAAAAGGAGATAAAGATAGGTCGGATTTGACCTAGAAAAAATTTATGGATTCAAGTGATTTAGGTTCCCAATTATTGTTTATTGTCGTTCTTATACTGGTCAATGCTTTTTTCGCCATGGCTGAAATGGCGATGGTTTCTGCCAATAAAGTGAAAATCAGTATGATGGTTGAAAAAGGCAACAAAAAGGCGGAGAAGCTCCTGAAGATTCTGGAGAAGCCCAGTAATTTTCTATCCACAATTCAGGTAGGAATTACTCTGGCAGGCTTTCTTGCCAGTGCTCAGGCAGCCACAGGGCTTTCGGTGCACTTATCAGAATTTACAGCCGGAGTCGGTTTGGAACTTCCTGAACAGGCATCCATCATCATCATCACAATCATTCTGTCCTACTTTACGCTGGTGTTCGGAGAGCTGGTTCCTAAAAGAATCGCACTTCAGAATTCGGAAAAAATCGGAATGGCGACTGTAGGAATCATTGGTGTAATATCAACCATATTCAAGCCATTTGTGGTTCTCCTCTCGTTTTCCACCAACATATTCGCTCGCCTGGTCGGTGTGGATAGTGATACACTGGAGGAAGAGGTTTCATTAGAAGAAATCAGATCCATCATCGAAGTGGGCCGGGAAAAAGGCGTTATCAATGAAACGGAACGGGATATGCTCGATGGCATCTTCGAGTTTGATAACCGTCTTGCAAGAGAAATCATGACACCTAGAACAGAAGTTGAGATGATTGAAATCGTAGAACCCATCAACAATGTCATCACGAAGATCACTAACGGAAGCTACTCCAGAATCCCTTTCTATCTGGATGAAGTGGATAATGTGGTGGGGATCCTCTACATCAAGGATCTTTTCAGACAGCTGATCAATAAAGGGAAGGTCCATAATCTGGAAGATCTTCTTCGGAAACCGTATTTTGCACCGGAAAACAAGTACATCGACGATCTCTTCAAGGAAATGCAGGTGGCCAATGCCCAGATGGCAATCCTTCTGGATGAGTACGGCGGATTTTCGGGTATTGTCACCATAGAAGATATTCTCGAAGAGATTGTAGGAAACATATATGATGAACATGATGTTTTTGATGAGTACATCAACAAAGTGACCGATAACATATACCTTATCGACGCTCTGGTATCCGTGGACGATTTCAATGACGCATTGGGATTTGAGATTGAAACGGATAATGCGGATTCCATAGGCGGATATGTCATTGAACGTCTTGGAAGAGTGCCCAAGAAAGGAGACTCCATCTTCTATCAGGGCCATGAATTCAAGGTCCAGCAGATGTCTGGAAGAAGAATCAAAGTACTGAAGCTGATCATGGATCAGAAGAAGATGGATAAGGAATATATCGAGGCAAAAGATCCCAAATAATGTGATAGGAAAACCCCCTCTGGAATTCCAGAGGGGGTTTGAATGTCTATCAGTATTTTCTATAAAGGCCCACAAGTTTACCGATGATTTCACACTCGGTCACAATGATTGGTGACATGCTGGAGTTTTCAGGCTGAAGCCTGATATAGTTCTTTTCCTTGAAATATCGTTTGATGGTGGCATCGCTGCCGATGAGGGCTACGACAATGTCTCCATTATTGGCGCTGCTGGCTTTTTCGATAAAAGCAAAGTCGCCATCATGGATACCTGCTTCAATCATGCTTTCGCCTTCCACTTTCAGGATAAAAAGATCATTATCATGTTTTACAAACTTCAAAGGAATCTGGAAGTAGTCTTCCACGTTCTCCACAGCCAGAACCGGTTCTCCTGCGGTGATTTTTCCGACCATGGGAATGGGAATCATTTCAATCTGCTTGTTCATCAGCTCAGGAATCATAAGTGCTCTTGGTTTTGAAGGATCCCTTTCCAGTTTTCCGTCCTCCTCCAGCTGCTGGAGATAGGAATGTACGGATGATGTGGATTTAATATTCAAAGCCGTACAGATTTCTCGTACTGATGGTGGATATCCTTTGGCTTCTGTATAGGAAAGAACATAGTTGTAGACCAGCTCTTTCTTTAATTGACCTTTTTTCATAGCATTCACCTCAAGATTATTTTATAGTGATTATATCACGTATAGAGGCAATAATCAAACGAGCGTTCTCATATATAAGAACCATTTTGCTGTATTGATGATAATGTAGTCTGTCTGATTATGATCCGTCGGAAGCATATGGAGACAAAGCAGATTCTTAAAGAAATTTAGTCCATCTCATGGTAAAATGAAAAGGAATAGAGATATTGCAGAACCGGGATGTACTTTCCCGCTGCAGGGAATCATTAAATAATTGGAGGTATGTTATGTCAACACATATTGGAGCAAACAAAGGCGATATCGCAAAAACAATACTACTGCCAGGAGACCCGCTGCGGGCGAAATTCATCGCTGAAACATTCCTGGAAAATCCGAAACAGTACAACAACGTAAGAGGAATGCTTGGATATACAGGAACGTATAAGGGTGTGGAAGTCTCTGTACAGGGAACAGGAATGGGTATTCCTTCCATTTCCATTTATGTACATGAACTGATTCACGAGTATGGTGTGAAAAATCTCATGAGAGTCGGAAGCTGCGGTTCCATGCAGGAACATGTGAAGATCAGAGATGTCATACTGGCAAGCTCCGCATCCACCACTTCATCCATCAACAAGAACAGATTCAGAGGTATGGATTTTGCGCCGACAGCAAACTTTGAGCTTCTGCATACGGCCTACACCAAGGCTAAGGAATTAGGTGTGAATGTTCATGTGGGCAACGTGCTCAGCTCAGACATCTTCTATGATACGACAGGCGCTGCCAAACTGTTCATGGACGCAGGAACCCTTGGCGTGGAAATGGAAGCCGCTGCTCTTTACACAGAAGCAGCTCTGGCCGGCGTCAACGCACTTACACTCCTGACAGTTTCAGACAGTCTGATTACGGGAGAAGAAACCACTGCGCTGGAAAGACAGGAAACATTCAAGGAAATGATGAAGATTGCACTGGAAACGGCTGTGGCCATGGCGGAAGCGGAATAACACGATCTAAAGACAGGAAGAATGAGAAGAAGAACTGGCAGAGCAAAATGCTCTGTCAGTTCTATTTATTTTAATCAATAAAATATTATTGATTATCGATAAAAATAATGATATAGTATGTATAAATCAAGTATCATAACTAGTGGAGAAAGAAGGTATTATTTATGAAAAGAATGACCATTTCCTTATTTCAGATCGGTGTCCTGTTCATCACCCTTTGCATCGTACTTTTAGCCGCATTCTGGCTGCCCCAGACAGCAGCTGCATTCGCCAAGGACGCACCAGAATACGCCTATCTTCAGTATCCGCTCCTGGGGGCCATCTATGTGACGCTGATTCCTTTTCTGCTGGCTATAGTGGAAGGATTGAGGTTAAGTAGAAGAGTCGCACTCAATGATGCCTTTTCGGATGCTTCGGTGCTTCACCTGAAAAGAATCAAGTTGAGTGCGTTTCTCATCTCCATACTGTATCTGGTGGGTGGGCTCATACTCAATTCGCTTGTGGAAATGGCCCCGGGAATTGCCCTGCTGGGCATCCCCATCATGCTGGCTTCCATGATGAT
>RZYZ01000218.1 GCA_009930125.1 Clostridia bacterium
ACATCCGACTGACTTCCTCTGATAAGGAATCAGAGGACAGCGCACCCGTAAGAACCCATGCAGCTTCTGCAGCAGCGACCGTTCAGAAGAGCAAGAAAGAAGACTCCTCCTTCAGCTTCGATGCAAAAGTACCGGAGGAAGAGAGAAGAATCATCAAGCACAAAGATGTCGCAGAAGAAAAAGACATGAAAGAGAAACAAAGCCAGATGACAAGCAGCTTATCCCACAAGGTCACAGACAGCATCACTCAGCTCAAGAAAGTGTTCCAGAGCAAGGAAGATACACAGAAGGACAAAAAACCGGATTCCAGAGACTGATAAAGGTGGTGAAACCATGAAACGTTACTTTATTATTTTCACAGGACGCGTACAAGGAGTTGGATTCAGATATCATACTTATGAGCTGGCGCAGTCACTGGGTCTCACCGGAAAGGTAAGAAATCTCATGAACGGAGATGTGGAAGTGGAAGTTCAGGGATCGGATGAAGCATTCAACCAATTCCTCGGAGGAATCCTCAAAGGAAACGGATTCATCAAGATCACAGATTACGCCATGAAAGAAATTCCGGTAGACCCTTCGGAGAAGTCCTATAAAATCACCGGATAGCATGACAACTTTAAGCACTCTATAATGGAGTGCTTTTTTCTTGTCCTGGTCCAGCTGGAAGATCTGCATCTGCTGCGATATAATAGACTCAGGACTTTCAAAACGATGAAGAAAGAGGTGTTTTTTTATGGATAATCCGATCAAAGGAGGCAGCGAGCCTGTCCTGGTAGAACTGAAGGCGGGTAAGAGCATCTGGTGGTGCGCCTGCGGCAGAAGTGAATCGCAGCCTTTCTGTGACGGCAGTCACAAAGGCACAACGGACATCATGCCTATGTTCTTTACACCCGACAAAGATGAAGTCGCCTATCTCTGCACCTGCAAGAAGACAAAAACCCCTCCCTACTGCGACGGTTCTCATCTTGAATACTGATCATCTATGATAAGATAAGGAACATCTTTTGATGTTTCTTTTTCATTGCATCCCATCACCTTTTGGCTATGCACACCCTATGATATAGTTACAGAAATAACAATAATTGATTTTAGGGGTATTCAATTTGTGTATTTCACGTTATAATAATTCAGTAAGGCTTAATGAATATTGAAATTTCAAGTTATTGAAATAGCGCCAGAACCTATGGGAACATAGGTTGACGAGGACGAAGTTATCGAAAATTCGGCGGATGCTTCGCGGTATACACTACCGATAAATGTCAGGAGAAATACAGGAAGCGATTCCTGGGACAATCCTGCAGGGTGTATTAAGCCTTCCTAAAAATAATTTAGAGAGGGTGTTTTTTTATGTGTGGAATTGTAGGTTATCTTGGTAACAAAGACGTTGTGGAGGTACTCATCAGCGGTCTTTCAAGACTGGAGTACAGAGGATATGACTCTGCAGGAATTTCGGTTATGGAAGATGGAACTGTCTCCATTGTCAAAGCGCAAGGGAGACTGAGGAATCTGGAGGAAAAACTGAGCAGCGGCAGCCTGAAAGGTCAGATGGGTATCGGACATACACGCTGGGCTACCCATGGTGCTCCTTCCGATGAGAACTCTCATCCCCATAACAGCAACAACAACAGAATATCTGTTGTCCATAACGGAATCATCGAGAACTACATGGAGCTGAAAGACAAGCTGGTGAAACTCGGATATGAATTCCTTTCCGATACAGATACGGAAGTGATTCCCAATCTCATTGATTTTCACTACAACGGAGATCTCCTTGAGGCGGTCAGAGAGACCACCAAGGAACTGAAAGGCAGCTATGCTCTGGGTGTACTCTCCATTGATGAACCAGACAGAATCGTAGCAACAAGAAAAGACAGCCCCCTGGTTGTCGGACTGGGTGAAGGTGAATACTTCATCGCATCCGATGTACCAGCTGTGCTGAACTATACAAAGGAATTTGTCTATCTCAATGATGGCGAGTTCGCAGTGCTGACAAAGGATGATCTTTCCTTCTACACCAATGAAGGCGAGAAAGTGGAAAGAGAAAGCACGGAAATCACATGGAGTGCTGAGTCAGCTGAAAAAGGCGGCTATGCCCACTTCACCATCAAGGAAATCTACGAGCAGCCCAAGGCGCTGAAAGACACCATGACTTCAAGAATCATTCCAGGAGAGAAAATCAGACTGGATGACATCCATATCAGCAAGGACATGCTCACAAATTACTCCAGAATCTACATCGTAGCCTGCGGAACAGCTTACCATGCAGGTCTCATCGGGAAAGTCGCCATCGAAAACCTGGCCAGAATTCCCGTGGAAGTGGATGTGGCATCAGAATTCCGATACAGAAATCCGATCATAGATAATAAAACACTGCTGATCACCATCAGTCAGTCCGGTGAAACCGCAGATACACTGGCGGTTCTGAGAGAATCTCAGACCAAGGGCGCCAGAGTCATCGCCATCACCAACGTGGTGGGAAGTTCCATTGCCCGCGAAGCGGATGATGTCTTCTATACCTGGGCAGGACCCGAAATCGGCGTAGCGTCAACCAAAGCCTATCTGACGATGCTCGTAGCAGTGTACAGTATCGCCATTCACTTTGCAGAGCTTCTGGGTACACAGGACGCTTCCTACCTGGAAGAGATCAAGAAGGAAATGCTTACACTGCCGGAGAAGGTTGCCAGGATTCTGGAAGACACAAGTAAGATTGAGCATTTTGCAGATAAAATCCATGAGGAAAAAGACGTCTTCTATCTGGGAAGAGGTCTGGATTATCAGATTGCCGTGGAAGCTTCTCTGAAGCTGAAGGAACTCTCCTACATTCACTCCGAAGCTTATCCTGGCGGAGAGCTGAAGCATGGCTCCATAGCCCTCATCGAAGAAGGAATTTCCGTCATCACTTCACTGACCCAGAGAGAGCTCTTCGAGAAAATGCAGAGCAACATCAAGGAAGTGGTTTCCAGAGGTGCCAAGGTCATGGCCATCACGTACGAGGACAACAGTGATGTGGAAAAATACTCTGATGAAGTGATCTATATTCCAAATACCATGGACATCATCGCACCGATCCTTGCCGTAGTGCCTACCCAGCTTCTGGCCTACTACGTTTCACTCTACAAGGGTCTGGATGTGGATAAGCCAAGAAATCTGGCCAAGTCCGTAACAGTAGAATAAACAAGAAGCAACGATAAAGGCCCTCAGCGGAAGCTGAGGGCCTTGCTATTTCCATTTTTTGCTGCGCAATGGTTCATATCCTTGCCTATAAGATTCATTTCTTTATCGAATCCTGATATATTTCCATTTATTCGTTCTGAATCTGCCGTAAACAAACAGATACCGGATGAACTGGTCTGCCAGCACCGCCATCCAGGCCCCCACGAGGCCGAATCCCATGATGTTCACAAAGATGTGGGCAAGGATGACCCGGAATCCGAAGACCCCGATGAAAGTGGCCACGAGCGGCCACAGTGTATCCCCCGCTCCACGAAGAGCACCGGCAAGAATGAGCTGAGAAGACTGGAAAGGCTGAACCAGCGCAATGATTTTTAGGGCTCTGGAGGCATTCTCTATGATGACAGGATCATTGGTATAGAGCCCCACAATCCAAGGGCCGAAAAAGAAGAAAATCACCGCCATGAATGTGGAGATCATGGATCCAATTTTTCTGGTTTCCTTGGCATATTTTTCCGCACCGCTGAGGTTCTGCGCCCCCAAGGAACGCCCTACCATAGAGGAGGCTGCGATGCCAAAAGCCTGTCCCGGCT
>RZYZ01000016.1 GCA_009930125.1 Clostridia bacterium
CTCATGACCCTTTTCTCTGATCCATTCTCCGGTTTCATTTTCCAGCTCCGTGGGAAAAGGTCCTTTACCCACTCTGGTGGTATAAGCCTTGGTGACACCTACAGCCTTTTCGATGGTATTGGGTCCGATTCCGGATCCTGCCGCCACGCCTCCAGCGGTTGTATTGGATGATGTGACGAAGGGATAGGTTCCATAGTCGATATCAAGAAGCATACCCTGCGCTCCTTCAAAAAGAACTTTCTTCTTCTTTTTCATCTCTTCATATAGAACCACTGATGTGTCTCTCACAAAAGGCTTCAGTCTTTCACCAAGGGCTTTGTAGGTGTTATAGACTTCCTCCGGATCCATGGCCTCTCCACCTAGAACCTGGGTGATATATCTGTTCTTCTCTTCCAGATTCAGTTCGATTTTTTCTTTCAGGACTTCAGGATGCATCAGGTCACATACCCTGATTCCGGATCTTTCCACCTTATCCGTGTAAGCCGGTCCGATTCCCTTTCCTGTGGTTCCTATGTCATTCTTTCCTCTTGCCTTTTCCTTCAGCTGATCCAGCACTTTATGATAGGGCATGATCACGTTGGCTCGATCGCTGACGATGAGATTGTCCGAAGTGATTGTAAGACCTGTTTCCTCGAGATACTCCACTTCCTTGAAGAACGCAGTCGGGTCCAGCACTACACCGTTTCCGATGATATTGAGTTTTTTCCCGTGTATGATTCCTGAAGGAATCAGATGAAGCTTATACTGCTTTTCTCCCACTTCCACTGTATGACCGGCATTGTTTCCGCCTTGGAATCGCACCACCACTTCTGCGGTTTCCGCCAGATAGTCGGTGATTTTACCTTTCCCTTCGTCTCCCCACTGAGCGCCTAATATAACTAAAGTTGACATAAGATTACCTCCGATACAAATTAACAGTCTTATCTTAACAGAAACGTACGTTAACATCAATTTTATTTTTATCATCTGACTCATTCGGAACGCTTGCAGCTACACGAATATTATCATCTGTATTTAGTGGGAATGTACAGGTTTCTTATGGGTTCCGGTTAGGCTTCCTCTTCATTTTTGTGATGGAATCAGGACAAAAGGCCATTCTTTCAGGTATAATATACTTAACAGAAATATCAAATAATTATGGCATAAATCAAGATATCACCTTGTCTCCCGAAGGAGGTGGCACATATGAAACTGGAAAAAAACTCAAGCAACCTGAATCTTCCTAACTTAATAACGCTGTTCAGGATTTTCCTGATTCCCATATTCCTATATGTTTATTTGAGGAATCCTGAAGAAAACCTCCTCTATTCAGTGGTTATTTTCTTCATTGCAGGATTCTCTGATTTTCTGGATGGCTATCTGGCTCGAAAAAACAACCTTGTAACCCCCTTCGGCACGGTCATGGATCCTCTGGCAGATAAGCTGATGCTCCTCACAGCCATCATTTCCTATGCAGTCACCGGCGTGATCCCCTATATCATACTGATTCTGGTGGGTGTCAAGGAAACCTTCATGATCCTAGGCGGCATCGTCGTCTACAAATGGGGAATCATCAATCCTGCCAACAAGTTAGGGAAGTTTGTGACCTTCTCTTTCTATATCGGTATCCTCACCCTGCTGTTCAGTAAATCCCTGGGCACCATCTTTCTGTTCATCTCCGCGGCCCTCGGTTTCATGGCTGGCTTCAGCTATGTCAGGACGACCCTTGAAAAGAAGAAGAATCGCTGAGAAGCGTCTCATAGAAGGAAAAAGCAGAAAAGCAAGTACCTTGAATGGCACTTGCTTTTCTGCTTTTCTCGTTCTAATCTTCATTGGCCTGCAGATATGTATCAATAAACTGCTTCGCAGCTTTAAGAACATCTCTGCTTTCCGGAAAGGTGATTCTTTCTCTTGCTTTCTCATAGGGAAGATACTCATAGTCCATCACTTCCTCTTCCTGAATGGACACTCTGCCCATGGAGAACCCCAGATAGAAAGTCACTGTTTTCTCCACACCAGGAATCGGTGAATATCTTGATTTCTCTTTAAACCCATCGATAAGTCTTACCTTCAGCCCTGTTTCCTCCAGAACTTCCCGTATTGCAGTTTCCCGATCTGTTTCGTCATTTTCCTTATGGCCTTTCGGAAAATCCCAATGTGCGCCGTTCTGATGTCTGATCAGCAGAAATTCGCTCTTCTCATTGATGATGACCGCTCCATAGGATCTTTCTTTGGTTTTACCAGTACTTCTTCCCACTCTTACCTCCATCGTTTCACGCATAAACTGACAGGATATTTTTTATTCTACTATTATTATACTATATATTCAGAAAAGTAGCAGGTCTGATATCACCAGACCTGCTACTTTAATTTCTATATGACAGATCAGTAATCCTGATGAACCATGTCAAGCCTTGCAAACTTGGAGTATTGTCCAAGCCATGCCATTTTGACGGTGCCCACCGGACCGTTTCTCTGTTTTGCGATAATACATTCCGCAATATTCTTGTCTTCCGTATCCTGATTGTAGTACTCATCTCTGTAAAGGAACATGACAAGGTCTGCATCCTGCTCTATGGAGCCGGATTCTCTAAGGTCTGATAGCATCGGTCTGTGGTCTGCACGCTGCTCTGGGGCTCTGGAGAGCTGAGAAAGGGCAATGACGGGGCAGGACATCTCCTTTGCCAGGGCTTTGATGGAACGGGAGATCTCCGATACTTCCTGCTGTCTGCTTTCTCCTTTACCGCTCATCAGCTGCAGATAGTCGATCATGATGAGATCAATACCGCTTTCCAGCTTCAGTCTTCTGCATTTGGATCGCATTTCCGTAACGGATATACCCGCCGTATCATCTATGTAGATCTTCGCCTGTGAGAGGGGTCCGGAAGCTCTTGCGATATTCTCCCAGTCCTTGTCATCCAGATCTCCGTTACGGAGCTTTGTCAGTTCCACGTTGGCTTCTGAACAGAGAAATTTATATGCCAGCTGCTCCATGGACATTTCAAGGGAAAAGATCGCAACGGATTTTCCTTCTCTTAATGCGGCATATTCAGCCAGATTCAGTGCAAAAGTGGTTTTACCCATGGAGGGTCTTGCCGCGATCAGAACCATGTCGCCTTTCTGGAAACCGGATGTCATACGGTCAAGCTCAGGAAAAGGAGTGGAAACCCCCGTAGTGGTTCCTTTGTTGTTGAAGACTCTTTCAATCTCAACGAAACCTCTTTCAAGAATCGTGCTGATCGGTTCAAATCCTCCGGTGTTTCTCTTCTCTGCAATGTTGAAGATCCTCTTTTCAGCATCTTCAACCACCACATCCACTTCGTCCTGCTTGGAATAGCTGTCATCCATGATTTCAGTGGATGCTCTGATCAGTCTTCTCAGCATCGCTTTGTCTGAAACGATCTTGATGTAGGAAGACAGGTTCAGCGTTGTGGGTACGGAAGAAGCCAGTTCTGTGAGATAGCTGATTCCACCCACATAATCAATCTTGTCGATGGATTTCAGATGGTCTGCCAGTGTGACCAGATCGATGGGCACATCTCTTGTGAAGAGATCCAGAATCCCCTGAAAGATGATTTTATGTCCATCTCTATGGAAATCGTCCGCATGGAGTTTTTCCAGAACGGTGGCGATGGCATTTTTATCCAGGATCATGGACCCGATGACAGACTGCTCTGCTTCCTGGTTATTGGGCATTATTCGTAGGGGTCTGTTCTCCATGAATCTTCTTCTCCTTACTGCAATACAATTTCAAGCAGCTCTTCAATGTCTTTCACTGAAGTCACTGTAATATCTTCCATGCCCGTAGGCACATCGTTTCTGTTATCATAAGGGACAATCACATGCTTGATGCCTTTTCTCCTTGCACCATAGACTTTTTCAAAGATTCCGCCCACAGGCTTCACTTTGCCACGTATGGATATTTCACCGGTGATTGCTGTGTCCTGCCTGATGGGTCTATTCAGCAGTGCTGAAATGATGCACACCGTGATGGCGGCGCCAGCAGAAGGTCCATCGATTTTGGCTCCTCCGATGACATTCACATGGATGTCATAGTCGCTCATGTCTTTTCCGGTGATCTTTCTGATGACCGATGCCGCATTGAACACAGAATCCTTCGCCATGCTTCCTGCTGTATCGTTGAATCTCACAACGCCTTTGCCCTTCTGCTTGGATTCATAGACCATGGTTTCAATCTCAAGGGTTGAACCCACGAATCCGGATACTGCCAGACCGTAAATATGTCCGACTTCCCATTCGTTGTCATTGGAAATAATCTCATAGGGCGCGATACGGGCAATCTTGATGATCTCTTCCACATCTTTGACCATTACCGTGATTCTCTTGTCCTCTTCGATTCTTCCTTCGTAAAGAATCGCACCATATGCATCTGCCAGCAGATTGATGGCCTTACGCCCTTCAATGGTGTAACTGGAAATAAGCTCCGCTGCGCCTTCTTCCAGACTGATCTGAAGCTTCTCTGCCGCGTCCTCTACAATTCGCACAATATCCTTGGAGGTCAGCGGCTCAAAGAACACTTCTGTACATCTTGAGCGCAGGGCAGGGCTGATATCGCCTGGTTCTCTCGTGGTGGCACCAATCAGGACAAAATCCGCCGGTGCTCCCCGGTCAAACAGGTACTTCACATACTGTGGCGTGTTGTCGTCATCCGGATCATAATAAGCGGAGGAGAATTCCACCCGTTTATCTTCCAGTACTTTAAGCAGCTTGTTCTGGAGAATCTCATCCAGTTCCCCGATCTCGTCTATGAACAGGACGCCTCCATGAGCTTCTGTCACTAGTCCGAGTTTGGGTTCAGGAATTCCTCCCTCAGCCAGATCTCTCTTGCTGCCCTGATAGATGGGATCATGAACTGAGCCCAGCAGAGGGTTTGTGATCTCTCTGGGGTCCCAGCGAAGGGTTGTTCCATTCACTTCCACAAACTTCGCATCTTCTTCATAGGGCGTGAAGCTGAGTTTCTTCGCCTCATTCAGAGCGATTCTTGCTGCAGTGGTTTTTCCTACTCCTGGAGGGCCGTAGAGAATGATGTGCTGAGGATAAGGAGAGGAGATTTTAGAAAGCAGTGACTTCACTGCCCGCTCCTGTCCTATGATCTCATCAAACTGTTCCGGTCTCAGCAGTGCCTGAAGATTCTTTGAAAGATGCTTCTGATCCAGCTCAAGGAGCTCTTCGAACTTCTTTCTCGTCTTCGCATTCTCTGGACCTTTCTTCTTTCTCAGGACATTCAGTCTCATCTCATCGATGTACTTGTCCTGCTTGTCCATGAGTTCTTTTTCCACTTCTTCTTCCACTTTGCGCTGAACATAGTTTCGCGCGATGATTTCGGAAATCCACTTGTTGGTGTCTTCCACCATATGAACCAGATCATCCTCCCTGGGCATGGCCAGAGAGGACATCCCGTCAGATGCGATCTTGTTCACAGCATAGGCGCGAGATAGCGTATCTCCTGCCAGATGCTTTTGCAGTTTATGTTTACTGATTCTTGCTTTTACAGCACCCTTGTCCAGGACATTTTCAAGAATGTCCAGCTGAACATTGATTTCCGCCAGAATATCGTTGTCCTCATAGAAGGGTCTATTTGTTGAATTATTCAAATTCTTGCTCCTTTAGTCTTCCTGAACAGTTACTTTGAGTTTTGTACTGATTTCAGGATAAATCTTGACTTCCACATCATAGCTTCCTACAAGCTTGATGGTATTCATCAGGACTTTTTTCTTATCAATGTCAGTACCAAAAGTCTTGTTTAATAGTTCAGTCACATCTTTATTTGTTATGGCTCCGAAAAGTCTGCCATTGTCTCCGACCTTTGTTTTGATTACAAGCTCCTTGTTTCTCATCTGATCTGCGATTTTCTGCGCAGCTTCTGTTTCTTCCAGCTTGATTCTTCTCTCGTTCTCTTTTTTGAGATTCACGATATGCAGATTATCCGGTGTTGCTTCCTGCGCCAGCTTTCTGGGAAACAGATAATTTCTTGCATATCCATCTGAAGCTTCCACCACATCTCCCTTTTTACCCATGTTCTTTACGTCTTTCAGTAGTATGATCTTCATAAATTACTCTCCTCTTTTCTGTGTTTATTGATTGCTTCATAGAGCTTTTCATATGCCTCGTCCATGGATATGTCGGCAAGTCTCGCACCTGCCATGGTCATGTGACCTCCACCACCTAATTCCTCCAGAATCAGTTGAACGTTCAGCTCTTTGATTGACCTACCATTTATTATTATATCATTATCTTGCGCGGTTAGTACGAAAGCTCCATTAATGTCTTTGAAATTTGAAAGCTCATCCGCAGCCTGAGCGGAAACCAGAATATCCGTTGTATCATATACTTTTGCTATGGCGATCTTGTCAATGATTTCCGCATTGCGTATGATTTCGGATTTCAGATTGAAGCTGTTCAGATCCGAAGCGAACATTTCTCTTACTTCCACTGTTCTGGCACCTTGCCTCTTCAGGAAAGATGCGGCTTCAAAGGTTCTGACGCCCGTTTTGAAATTGAAACTCTTGGTATCCACGCGGATTCCCGCAAACAGCGCTTCCGCTTCAAGAATGGACATCTCCGGTTTTTCAAATACATACTGAATGAGCTCCGTGACAAGTTCAGAAGTGGACGATGCATAGGTTTCAATATAAGACAGCATCGCTCCGGTGATCTGGTCCGGTGTTCTTCGGTGATGATCGATGATGACGATTTTTTCAAACTTCTCGATGACACTCTGATCCAGTACATAGTTATTCGCATGGACATCCACGATGATCAGCGTGTCCTGTGGCTTGATCTTGGCAAGGGCTCTTTGCACTGAAATGATATCTTCCTTGTACTCCGAAACTTCCATGAACTTGTTATACACCGGAAGGATGTTCACAAACGGCTCTTCATTCAGGATCAGTGCTTTCTTTCCAAGACCTCTTGCTATGACCTTGATTCCTACCGCGGCGCCAAAACAGTCCATATCCGGATTCTTATGACCCATGATGTATATTTTATGACTGTCTTCTATGATATCTTTCAGCACATTGGATACGACTCTAGATCGAACTCTTGATTTCTTCTCGATTTCCTTGGATGAACCTCCATAAAAAGAAAGATTCTCCGGCGTTTTGATTACAACCTGGTCTCCGCCTCTGCCAAGTGCAAGCTCTTTGGCGGCTTTTGATAGGTTCTGATTCTCTTCAGGAGAATCTCCCCCTTTTCCGATTCCTATGCTCAGGGTGGGCTCCAGCGTATTGCCGTGGTCGATACTCTTGATGCTGTCCAGCACCTGAAATTTCTTTCTCACCTGCTCATTTACGAAGTACTCCGGAACCACCATCATGAATTTGCTGGCTTCGTATTTTCTTACCATGGCTTTCATTTCATGCCCGTAAGCGTAGATGAAATTCTCGATTTCCGCCAGAAGAAAGGGCTTTTTTTCCGTATCTATGCTTCCAAGGAGATCACTGTAGTTGTCCACTTCCACAGACATGACACAGGAGCGTTTCATTTCTGCTTCTTTGATCAGAGATATGTCATTGAATACCAGCACGCGCAGATGCTCTTCAAATTCATCCGCAGCATGGTCCACGGGAATCACCATGATATGGTATTCCTTGGTGTTGATTTTCGCTTCCACATATCCGCTTTCATGCAATGAAAGGATCTCTTCCTTATTTCCGGGTGTGATTTCTTCCAGCCTGAAGTTGTGATTCTTCTTCTCAAAGAGATTCAGAGACTCCTGGTTGTACCAGATGATTTCACCATCATCCCGGATCAGTACGATGGGTACACTGGTTTTTTCAATGGTATGCACAATCGATTCTCTCATCTTCGTGATGAGATCTATGACGAATTTCTCCCATCTCTTTTTCTTATAGGTATCCAATGCATTCAGATAGATGATCATCATCGCAAACAGAACAAGAAATCCCGTAGCGATCAGCCATTGCCCCAATGCATAAAGGGTCAGGATCGCCACAGAAATGATCAGGCTATATAAATAATCACTCTTTCTGAACTCATAATACTTTTTCATACCTGCCCCTCGTTTCATTGCAATATTATTTGGTATTGTTGCTTCGGCTCTTGATTATGGAATAAAGGCCGTTCTCTGTCAGTCTTCTGAAGTCGAATGCACTGTCTATGACACCTATTATGGATATCACGGATACAAGGCTGGAAAAGAGGATGAAGACAAGAATGACAATCCTGAACACCTTAGGATATTTAAGCTTTGTCTCCATATAGTAGCTGATCAGAGAAATACCTCCAACTGTTCCTGCTATGGTGAACAGATTGTTTCCCATCAGCATGATTCCTTCACCCATGGGGACGCCGAAAGATACGAGCGCAATGCCCAGCATGGCAACAAGCAATGTGCCAAGTATGACGAATGCATTGGATTTGATTTCACTCAGTTTCGGTAAGGGCTTCACATGGATGCCAATCTTTCTGAAAACCACTTCTGAAATCTTATAGACAAAAGCAGCGGCAGTCAGAGAGTATAAGGCAAGCATCGTTGGAATGAAGGAAAGCATCATACGCACATCGATGGACTTGAACATTTCTATGGCCTCATTGCCTTCCATATCCATGCCCATAGCCTCATAGGATTTTATCACCTCACTGATGGAAAGCTTCATATCCTCTACAAGGACAGCCGCATATTCCGTCATGGTGAGATTGCTGATCAGTTTCAGATCTACTGTCACCATGATGCTGACACCGACGGCCACGGCAAGGGCTAAGACGATGAAGTTCATCAGTGGGCTTACATTCTTTTCAATCATGAAAATCAGTCCGGCACCCATAGCGAAGTTGAGCACGATCATGGTTGCCGCATAGATCGGATTGATCAGGATCGAGACCAGTACCAGCGTCACGAAAAAGCTGATAACTGTATTTAGCTTCCCGCCCTTATGATAAATCAGTGCCACGATGATCGGTGCCACCGCCAGTGATATCGTACTGAAAAAGGGTAAGGTTCCAAGAAGCGAGAAGATCACGATAAGTGCCACCAGCAGTGCACTCGTGACTAGTTTCTTTGTATTGCTGTTGTTGTTCATTTCTATCTCCATTTTCTGATTTATTCTGCAAAAGTTTTCATACCTAAATTATAGTACATTTTACTTACGATTTTATCATATATGTTTACAATAATGAATGCAGGATTACCGGCACTCATTATCCTAAACACATCAACTAGCTTATAATATGCAAAAAACCGTGATCCCAAGGACCACGGTTTAAATCATTAATCTTGTGTGAAAGGAAGTAGTGCGATATTTCTTGATCTCTTGATTGATTCAGTTATTGTTCTCTGATGCTTAGCACATGCTCCTGAAATTCTTCTTGGTAAAATCTTACCTCTTTCAGTGATGAACTTTCTAAGCTTCGCAACATCCTTGTAATCTATAGATTCAACTTTATCTACACATAAAGAACAAACTTTTCTTCTTGCTCTTCTTCCTCTAGGATTTCTTTTGAAATCTCTGCTCATGGTTTTCCCTCCTTACCTATTCGTTTAGAATGGAATATCTCCGTCATCAATCGGTGTCATGTCATCGAATGATGCGCCATACCCCTGGTTGTTGTCGTTACCTGAATATCCGCTGTTATTGTCCTGGTTCCTATTGTTGCTGTTTCCCCATTCCAAAAACTGGACTTCTTCTGCAACGACTTCAGTAACATACCTTCTGCCACCGTCTTTAGCTTCATAAGATCTGGTCTGAATTCTTCCTGAAACACCCATAAGTCTTCCTTTTGCCATATACTGGGCAGTGGATTCCGCTGATTTACCCCAGATTACTACTGGAATAAAGTCTGCTTCTCTCTGGTTGTCCTTGGAGAATCTTCTGTCAACAGCCAATGTAATTGTTGTAACTGCAGTTCCCGATCCAGGAGTGTATTTCAGTTCCGGATCTTTCGTTAATCTACCAATTAAAACTACTTTGTTCATTGCTGCACCATCCTTACTTATCTAATTTAACAATGATATGTCTGATTATACCGTCGGTAATTCTGAATATTCTGTCTAACTCTTTTGGTAATTCTGGTTCTGCCTGGAAGTTAAATAGAACGTAGATACCTTCATTAACTTTGTCGATTTCGTAAGCAAGTCTTCTCTTGCCCCAAAGATCAACGTTATCAATGATACCACCTTCTGTTTCAATTACACCCTTGAACTTATCTACAGCAGTCTTCACTGCCTCCTCGTCAAATGATGGATGTAGTATGAAAATAGTTTCATAGTTTCTCATCATGTCACCTCCTCCCCCCGGACTAAGGCCATGATTTTCATGGCGGGGATTACATCAGTAAATTTTATCACTTATAGCTACATTATGCAAACATTATTTTTTCTCAATCACTTTTTTTGCATCTTTTTCAAATTTATTGCGGGGCAGCATCACAATCCGATCGCACCCCTGACATTTAATTTTAATATCTGCACCCAATCTGGTGACTTCCCATAAATAACTTCCGCATGGATGCTGCTTTTTCATCTGAACGATGGTGCCGATCTCATACTCTTTAATCACGCTATTTCATGCTCCTTAATTTTAATGATGCTCATCTTTGTGATCTTATACAGTGCCTTATACACTGCTCCGGACTCGATCATCTTCTCAACCGCTTCCAGCTCCATCTCGGTGAACCTCAGACTGATCCCACAGCTCCCTAATATTTGTGGAGGCGTTGGATATACTGCGTGTGCTATCTTTCTTTGCTTAAACTCCTCTTCACCCTTGAGCGCATCTGAAGTGTTCTTGTAAACCAGTAAGTAAAAATCCATATCTATCCTCCGTTAAGTCAGTTTCTGATTATATTCTATCCATCATATTATACACGAATACATCTGTTTTTATCCACCTTGCCGAATTCAGAATATATCAACAAAAAGACAATTTTTTCATATTATGCATACCATTGAGTGAACTATGGCTTATAATTATTTATAAGAAGAAAATGGAGATAAGAATATGATTTATTTTGATAACGCATCAACCAGTTACCGCAAACCCCAACGTATATACGATGCTGTTTATAATACAATGATAAATGGTGCAGGCAATTCAGGAAGAGGTGCCAATAGCGTTTCCATGGCTGCCGGTAGAATTCTACATGATTGCAGAACTGAACTTAGCCTGCTTTTTCACTACGACAAACCCGAAAACATCATTCTGAAATCATCTGTAACGGAAGCTCTCAATACCATACTGCTGGGCTTACTGAAATCTGGTGATCACGTGATTACCTCTGTGATGGAACATAATTCTGTCCTGCGCCCCCTCGAAAAGCTACGAAAGGATGGAATCATCACTTATGACCTGCTCCCTTGCGACGAAAACGGAGAAATTCTCCTGGATTCACTGTCAGATCTTGAAAAGCTGAACACAAAAGCAATCATCTTAAGCCACGTCTCCAATCTGACTGGAACCATACAGCCTGTAAATCGCATCAGAGAAAGGCTTCGTAATAAGGACATCTACATTATAATAGATGCTGCACAAAGTGCGGGCTATATAAAGGTAGACATGGAATCGCTGAAAGTGGATGCAATAGCCTTTACAGGTCACAAAGGACTGCTGGGTCCACAAGGTACAGGCGGATTCATCATATCAGATCGTATGAATCAGGACATGAGTCCTGTTTTCACTGGTGGTACCGGATCTGACTCCCTCAGTCTGGATCAGCCCCTGTTTCTTCCTGATAAGTTCGAATCAGGAACCCAGAACATACCCGGAATCGCAGGACTGCTGGAAGGTGTCAAGTTCATAAAAGAACGAGAGATAAACCGGATTATTAAAGAACACGTGTTCTTATCGGAGTATTTTCTTCATCATCTGGATATTCTTGATGGCATAGCACTTATGGGAAAGCGTACCCCTTCTGGACGCATCCCCAATTTCTCTCTTACTTTCAAGAATATGGATTGCTCTGAAGCTGCATTCATTCTGGAAAGCAGATTCAACATCATCAGCCGATCCGGATATCATTGTGCTCCTCTTGCTCATAAAGCTCTAGGAACGGGCGATACTGGCAGTCTTCGAATCAGTTTCGGGCATTTTACCACAGTCCAGGAAATCGATCAGTTGCTGATCGGTCTGAAATATATCAGTGAGGTGAATCATGGGGGATTATAGAGAATCTTATATAAGGAAGTACGACAAGATCCTCATCTATCTTGTCGTCTATACCATCACATTCTTCGCATTTGTCAAAACACTTCCTTACACAGTTCCATTTGTGCTGGCTTTTATTGTTGCTGCCATTGTCAGTCCAGTTGTGAAAAAACTGATTTCATGGACCAGCAACCAGATTCATCAGAATCTGCTGATTCTGGCAACGCTGCTGACTTTTTACGGAATCATTGGAACTCTTGTTACAGCACTTACTATCCGTCTGGTGAATCAGTCAGCTCTGCTGGTCGTCAATGGGGTGAACTATATCAATGAGAATTACGATGCCATTGTAAGATGGTTTCAGAATCAGTATGACTGGCTGGCATCCAACATACAAAGCCTGGATCCGGCAATCATTGAATCTGGCAGCGAAATGCTCAGTTCTACGCTTAACTCTTTGAAAGATGTTGTAATTTCCATGGGACGAGCTGTTGGTGGTTTTGCAATTGATACGATTGCAGGTCTGCCCACATTAATGCTGATCATCATATTCACTGTAGTCTGTTCCTTCTTCTTTACAAAGAAATTCATCAACGATCCCGGTTTCATATACAATTATCTGCCTACTTCTGATACACAGGAGAACCGTGTACGGAACATCATCACTGAAGGAAAGAACATGGTGGTACGATATAGCCTTTCCTATCTTCTGATCATCATGATTACCGGTGTCATTTCCATGATCGGTTATCTGATACTTGGCATTCCGTATGCTCTGATTCTTGGCCTTGTAACCGCCTTTCTTGATCTGCTTCCTGTATTAGGTGTATCAGCTGCCTATATACCACTGGCCATCTATTATTTCACTCAGGGGAATATGACCATTCCGATTGGGCTGGGTATCCTATGGGTCATTGTGGCTGTTGGCAGAAATATATGGGAGCCTAGAATTCTATCTTCCAGCCTGAACATCAATCCGATCATTACGATCATGGCGATCTTCATTGGACTGAAACTTGCCGGAATCATCGGTATGTTCTTTCTCATCTTCATGGCTGTCGGATTTAAAGTCCTGCAGACGGTTGGCGTGCTGGACAGATTCAATCAGAAATAATCTGCATTTCAATAAAAAAAGTGTCAGTTACGTGAAACATAACTGACACTTTTTTTCACTTCTTTTCCAGACCAAGAGCCTTATTCATCGCATAATTCTCTTCTTCTGATAATGCATATTTTGATGTACCTTTACTGATGGGCTTCGCATAGGACGTACTCATGTTTCGTCCGAAAATGCTCGTAATCACGACACCGTCGTTCTTATTGTCCAGCATGGCCACACTGTAGCTTAAATCACTGCCCACATCATCGAAAGCCTTATATCGTACAACGCCTACTTTCTGAATGCAGTGATTGATCTGATTACTGAGCAGTTTAATTTCCTCTACTGCTAGCTTCGTGTCCACATATGAAGTATCTACTTTACGCTGGTAGGACCTGATCATGTCTTCCAGAGAACCCTTATCGGCATCTTTCATCATGAGATCGTACCTTTTTTTCATCTTTCTGTTTGAAATCAGCAGTGATACTGATAGGAAAAACATTATGATAAATACAGTGACCATGATCAGTATAATGATCGGTAAATTGGCAGTAATATATGTCGCTACTATATTGTAATCCATTTTAACACCTATTCTTCTAGTTTCAGATGCTCTAAAATTCTGTTCAGATCATCCATACTATAATATTCAATTTCTATTCTTCCTTTGTTCTTGGCTTTCGGCTTCAACGATACTTTTGTTCCGATGGTTTTCGCCAGTCGTTTTTCGACGTCCTTGAAATAGGGATCCAGTCTGATCTTTCTTGCCACAGGTTTCACTTTGTAGTAGTTCGCTGCCAGATTCTCCGTTTCTCTTACATTAAGATTTTCATCGACAACTCTCTGTGCCAGCTTGTACTGATCTTCCTTCTCTTCTATAGCAAGTATAGCTCTGCCATGGCCTTCAGATAGTATTTCTTCTATCAGAAATTCCTGTACCCGGTCGTCCAGATTGACTAACCTCATGGTATTGCTTATGCTGGTTCTGGATTTTCCGATCTTTCTGGAAAGCTCTTCCTGAGTGAGATCAAAATCGCCAAGTAGCCTTTTGTAGGCGTTTGCTTCTTCAATCGGATTCAGATCCTGTCTCTGAATGTTTTCGATCAGCGAAATCTCCAGTACTGCTGATTCCGTTATATCCATAATGATAACAGGTACTTCTTTGAGATTCGCTTGTTTGGCTGCTCTCCATCGTCTTTCACCAGCCACGATACTGTAATCCTCTTTCTCTTTCTGCACAATAATCGGTTGAATCATGCCATGCTCTTTGATGGATTCTGCCAGCATCGCTATTTTCTCTTCATCAAAGTACTTTCTTGGCTGCTTCTTATTCGGTTTGATCTTGTTGATGTCAAGAACCCCAATATTTTCTTCATCTTCAGGTATCAGTTTATCCAATCCTTTACCCAATCCAAATTTCTTAGCCATCATCTACCTCCCTAGGTTTTTTCTTAAGAACTCGTCTGCAAGATCCGAGTACGCTTCAGCGCCCTTGGCTCTGGCGTCATACAGTGCTATTGGGATTCCGAAACTTGGCGCTTCCGCCAATCTCACATTCCTTGGAATGGAATTTTCATACACCAGCTCGCCAAAGTATGACTTCAGCTCTTCTGCCACCTGCAGCTGAAGATTCCTGCGAGGATCAAACATCGTCAGGACAACGCCTTCGATTTCAAGGTTCTTATTCAGGCCTTTCTTGACCTTCTGAACAGTTTTGATCAGCTGACTGATGCCTTCCAAAGCATAATACTCACACTGCATCGGTATAAGCACAGTATCTGAAGCAGTAAGCGCATTGATTGTCAGAAGCCCCAGCGATGGAGGACAGTCAATGATGATGAAATCAAACTCTTCTTCTAGACCCTGGATTTTATTCTTCAGAATCGATTCTCTGTTCTCCATGTAGCTTAATTCAAGATCTGCACCCGCTAAATCCATATTGGAAGGTACAATACTCAGATTTTCCACTTTTTCCACTTTCTGTATGACTTCACCAATTTTGGTTTCAGAAAGCAGCAGCTCATAAGTGGTATTCTCCTGCTGATCTTTCTCAATACCCAATCCACTAGATGTATTCCCCTGAGGATCTATATCAATTACAAGCACCTTGTGACCCTTCAGTGCAATATAGGAAGCAAGATTAATGTTTGTGGTAGTTTTTCCAACACCACCTTTTTGGTTAAAAATACTGACGATTTTCATATAACACTCCTTATTATTCTTCCTTTGAACTCTTAATTCTGATTATAACGCTTATCAAAGCAGTTTCATAGTTCCTAAAAGATGTTTCACGTGAAACATTCGTGATCTGAATCTTTACAAGGTAGGTTTCTCAACCTTTATACCGATTTATGTAAGCTAAAATAAATCTTTTCGTTGTCATCAGAGGAAATGTTTCACGTGAAACATTTCTGCTTTATACTACATATTCCAGAACAGTTCTGATTGAAAATAACCAGAGGATTGATTATCTGACAGAACAATGTAAGTAAGCAAAATAAAAATGTTTCACGAGAAACATAGACGAATCTACATTTTGTTTCACGTGAAACATTGTAAAAATTTGGCTGTATAAGCTATTATGCGGTGATTAATGATTTTTTGATGGCCGCTGAGGATCTGGGATAAGCTTTCGGTGTGGGTTTCATTTTTCTGATCACGACCAGATTATGATTCAGGTCTGTACCTTCCACCAGGACTTCCTGTATTCTGATGATTTTCCCGCCCAGAACTTTAATGGCGTATTCCGCGTCCTTTATTTCCTGCTCAACTGCCGGTCCTTTCAGTGCAATGAAATGTCCGCCCACTTTAACGTAGGGTAAGCACAATTCTGTAAGCAATGTCAGGTTTGCAACTGCTCTGGATACAGCAATGTCAAATGAATCTCTATATTCCGGCTTTCTGGCTCCATCCTCAGCTCTGCTGTGAACAAACTCCACATTCTCCAGGCTCATCTCTTCCGAGACAGCGCGAAGGAAATTCAGTCTTTTGTTCAATGAGTCAAGAAGGGTAATCTTCAGCTCAGGCTTCATGATCTTAATGGGCAATCCTGGAAATCCAGCGCCCGTACCCACATCAATCAGAGACTCTGCGTCGTTTAGCTCTTCTGACTGGAACGCCTGGATAGAATCAATAAAGTGTTTGCTGATGATTTCATCATCTTCAGTTATGGCTGTCAGATTCAGTTTTTCGTTCCATTCCTTCAGCAGCGTCTTATACTCCATGAACTGTTCATACTGATCTCTGCTGAAAGCCAGATTGAGCTGTTCGGCGCTTTTCTTCATGATATCAAAATACATCCTAAGCCTCCCTGTTTTTTCGCTTTGATTCCAGATAAATCTGAATGACTGTGATGTCTGCAGGATTCACCCCTGAAATTCTTGATGCCTGTCCTAAATTGACTGGTTTCAGTTTGTTCAGCTTCTGAGCTGCTTCGATTCGTAGTCCCTTGATGCTGAAATAATCCTCTATTCCGTCAAGTTTTTTCTTCTCGTACTTGGCAAACTGGGCTACGTCTTCAAACTGCTGCTTGATGTAACCTTCATATTTACTCATGACATTAACCTGTTCCTGTATATCAATCCGAAGTACTGGTCTATCCGGATCAAAGTCCGCAACCTTGAAATAATCAAGCTCTGGTCTCTTGATGAGTTCATAGAGTGAAGTAGGTTTCTTCAGCTCAGTAGAGCCTTTCTTTTCCAGAAGCTCGTTCACTTCTCTTTTTCCTGTGATCTGAAGCTTCTTGAGTCTCTCCAGTTCATTTTCGATCATGTTCTTTCTGGAGATATATTTCTCATATCTCTCATCTGAAACTAGTCCGACTCTTCTTCCTATTTCAGTCAAGCGTAAATCCGCATTATCCTGTCGGAGAAGGAGTCTGTATTCCGCGCGGCTTGTCATCATACGATAGGGCTCATTGGTTCCTTTC
>RZYZ01000219.1 GCA_009930125.1 Clostridia bacterium
GATTATCCTGTATAGATTATGAAAAGAGGATTTATCCCCAATATTCTGACCTTCCTGAACTTATCCTTAGGTATTTTATCCCTCATCGCTACAGTTGAAGGGGATTATCTCAATTCCGGTCTCTTCATTCTGGCTGCAGGTCTAGTGGACCGCTATGACGGCAGAATCGCCAGACTGCTTCATGCGGAAAGCCCTCTGGGGAAAGAGCTGGATTCTCTTTCCGATCTGGTATCATTTGGCGTAGCGCCTGCTCTGCAGGCATATTTCATGTTCAATCTTGCTGAATACAGTTTTCTCGGACTTATTCCCATCATTCTTTTTCCCGTCTCAGGCTCGTACAGACTGGCCAGATACAATTCTGCCAGCTTCAACGGTGTATTCATGGGTGTCCCCATCACCATTGCAGGCTGTGTACTCGCACTGTTCACCCTGCTTCTGAGAAACAGTCTGAACCTGAGTTTCATCATCATATTCCTCATGATTGCCCTTTCCTATCTTATGGTTAGCACCATCAAGCTTCAGAAAAGATAGTTGTACTTTTGAACCGAGGAGGTTCCATGCCATGCATGGAACCTCTATTTGTTTTCGCCCCATTCCCTCTGGGCTCCAAGTGAAATAACAGAAATGAAAGATTGATAGAAAATAACTATTGATAAATTCTTGACAATTAAATCGTAATATCGTAATATACGGATGTATTGATTCATTAGATTAACTGGAGGTCATCCATGGAAAAAGATATCAAAAAATTCGATGAGGTTGCAGAAATTCTGAAGGCCATGGGACATCCCGCCAGATTATGCATTCTCAATGGAATCATCCAGACCGGAGGCTGCAATGTATCCCATATGCAGGACTGCCTGGAACTTCCTCAGTCCACCATTTCACAGCATCTTCAGAAGCTGCGCAGTGCAGGGATCATTGAAGGCACGCGAAACGGAACTGAAATCACTTATACATTAAAGAACCAGAAGGTTCTTGAAATCATCACTACACTGTATCCACAGGAGGAGAAGTAATTATGTCAAAAACAATCATCATCGGTGGCGTTGCTGTAGGCGCATCTGTTGCCGCAAGACTCAGAAGAATGGACGAGAACATGGAAATCGTGGTATTTGAAAAAGGAGAATACATATCCTTTGCCAACTGCGGACTTCCTTATCATATAGGAGAAGTCATCAAGGAAAGAGACGCCCTGATTCTTCAGACTCCACAGGCCATGAAGGACAGATTCAATCTGGATGTGCGTGTTTTTTCAGAAGTCACTTCCGTGGATGCAGATAATAGAAAAGTCACGGTCTCATCCAAAGACAGAGGAACCTATGAGGAATCCTTCGACTATCTGGTCATCTCTCCAGGGGCAAAACCACTGAAGCCTGGCATCATCGGCATTGATTCAGAGAAAGTCATGCCTCTGAGAGACATCAGGGATATGGACAGGATCAAAAAGGCAGCGGATGAGGACCTGAAAGGCGAAGCCATTGTCATCGGTGGCGGATTCATCGGCGTGGAAACTGCTGAGAATCTTCTGGAAAGAGGCCTTAAGGTATCTCTTGTGGAAGCCGCTCCCCATATCCTGGCACCTTTTGATTCCGAAATGTCCATGATCGTGGAAAATGAGCTTATGGATCGTGGTATCTCCCTGTATCTCAAAGACGGCGTCTGTGAATTCAAGGAAGTGGACGACAAGATCAAGGTGGTTCTTGGCAGCGGCAGAGTCGTGACAGGCGATTTCGTGGTGTCTGCCATCGGTGTAACACCCGATACCGCTTTCCTGAAGGATTCAGGCATCGCTTTAGGACAGAGAGGCCATATCATCACAGACGGATCCTTAAGAACCAACTACCCCTACATCTTCGCAGCAGGTGATGCAGCGGAAATCACAGATTACATCACGGGTGGACGAACCGCCATTCCGCTGGCTGGTCCTGCCAACAGACAGGGTAGAATCATAGCAGACAACATTGCTGGAAAAGACAGGATCTATAAGGGAGCCATCGGAACCTCCATCCTGAAGGTCTTCGACATGACCGCTTCCTCCACAGGAATGAATGAGCGCATGGCCCTTCGAAACGGCCTGGAAGTCCAGTCCATCTTCATTCATCCCAATAACCACGCCGGATATTATCCTGGGGCTACCCAGATGACCATCAAGCTTGTCTTTGACAAGGACAGAAAAGTCCTGGGTGCCCAGGCACTGGGTTATGAAGGGGTCGATAAGTTCATCGATGTCATCGCCACCGTGATCAAATACAAAGGAACCATCGACGATCTTACAGAACTTGAACTGGCTTATGCTCCCCCCTTCTCCAGCGGTAAATCCCCTGTCAACATGGCAGGATTCGTAGCGGAAAACACCCTGGATGGTCTGGTGGACAATGTATCCTTTGACGATTATGAAAAGAACTTCGACAAGGAATCCATGATTCTTCTGGACGTGCGTGACGAAGTGGAAGTACTGAACGGTTCCATGGAAGGCAGAGTGCACATTCCACTGAACAGCCTCAGAGACAGAATGAACGAACTGGACAAGGATAAGCTCATCTATATCTACTGTCAGGTGGGTCTCAGAGGCTACATCGCGTCAAGACTTCTGAACCAGTACGGATATAAGACCAAGAACATCACTGGTGGATACAAGCTGTACAATGCCATCACAAAGCCACAGGTCAACAAAGAGGAAACCGCCACGGAACCGGTCACAGTGAAAGAGGAGATTCTTTCCTCCGGTGAGATCGTGGACCTGGATGCCACCGGTCTCTGCTGTCCTGGACCTCTCATGAGAGTGAAGTCCACCATGGATACCGTGAATACCGGAGATGTCGTGAACATCACCGCATCTGATATGGGCTTCTATGAAGACATCAGAGCCTGGGCAAGAAGAACCGGAAACGAGCTTCTTTCCGTGAACAAGGAAAAAGGACTCATCAAGGCTTCCGTAAGAAAAGGCATGAGCGTCAAGGAAGATGCTACAGCTGTATCCTGTGCAAACAATGCAGCTTCTGTGCAGAAAGAGAACATGACCATGGTGGTCTTCTCCGGAGACCTGGATAAAGCCATCGCCTCCTTCATCATCGCCAATGGAGCAGCTTCCATGGACAAAAAGGTGACGCTGTTCTTCACCTTCTGGGGCATCAATGTGCTGCGTAAGGAAAATCATGTGCCAGTGAAGAAGAACTTCATTGAGAAGATGTTCGGATTCATGATGCCAAAGGGTTCAAAGAAACTGGGCCTTTCCAACATGAACATGGCTGGAATGGGACCAAAAATGATCCGTTCCATCATGAAGAAAAAGAACGTCCAGTCTCTGGAAGAGCTGATCAAGGCAGCCATGGACAGCGGCGTGGAAATCGTCGCCTGCCAGATGAGCATGGATCTTCTGGGCATCAAGGAGGAAGAGCTTCTTGATGGTGTGAAATTCGGCGGCGTCGGCTACATGCTGGCTGAATCCGACGATTCCAATGCCACACTGTTCATTTAGAAAAAGAGCATATTTACCCAGAATAAAGCCTGCAAAGTCGAAGACTCTGCAGGCTTTTTCATGGGATCCGTCATTCATTATATCTATTCCTGATCTGGTGCATCAAAGGTCTCATCATTCATCTTATTGGAAGACTTTTCATTCTTACTTCCAAAGATCTCCTTTTTCAGCTTCTTCCCTGTCTTGGTTCCGGCAAGGCCGCCGATGCCTGTTTCTCTCAATGCTTCCGGCATGCTTTTCCCGATGGAGTACATGGCAGCTACGGTATCATCGAAG
>RZYZ01000017.1 GCA_009930125.1 Clostridia bacterium
TCTCAATTTCGCCAATGGTGATATGGTGGGTCATACCGGAATCATGAAAGCCGTTGTGGAAGCCCTTGAAGACATCGACATGTATATGAAGAGAGTCATCGACAAGGTCCTTGAAAAAGATGGTACGGTCTTTGTCACCGCAGATCACGGGAACGCAGAGCAGCTCATCAATTATGAGACTGGTGGTCCCATGACTGCACATACCACAAATCCGGTACCGCTGATCTATGTGACGAATAACCCTGAAAAGAAGTTCATAGGCGGTGGAAGACTTGCGGATCTGGCACCAACCATGCTGGAAGAAATGGGTCTTGAAATCCCGAAGGAAATGACCGGACACTCCCTGCTTAAGTAATCACAAAATAAAAATATACAGATATTCCAAGGAGGAATTCATTCATGAAAAATTACGTAGAAATCATTGACGTTGTCGCAAGACAGATTCTGGACTCCAGAGCTTTCCCAACCGTTGAGGTGGAAGTATACCTTGAAGACGGTACCGTGGGAAGAGCTGCTGTACCTTCAGGTGCTTCAACTGGAATGTTCGAAGCCGTTGAACTGAGAGATGGAGACAAGGAAGTCTTCGGCGGAAAGGGTGTTCTGAAGGCTGTAGAGCATGTGAACAATGAAATCGCTGCAGAAATCATAGGACTGAACGTATTCGACCAGATCCTCATCGACAAACTGATGATCGAGCTGGATGGAACAAAGAACAAGGGTAACCTTGGTGCCAACGCGATCCTAGGTGTATCTCTGGCAGTGGCCAAGGCAGCAGCGGGTTCAGCTGGACTTCCACTCTACCAGTATATCGGTGGCGTGAATGCGAAGACACTTCCAGCACCTATGATGAACATCATCAATGGTGGATCCCATGCAGACAACAATGTGGACCTTCAGGAATTCATGGTTATGGCACTGGGTGCTGAAACATTCTCACAGGCCATTCAGATGTGTTCTGAAACCTATCATGCTCTGAAGGGCATCTTAAAGAGCAAGGGACTGGCTACAGGCGTAGGCGATGAAGGTGGATTTGCTCCAAACCTGAATTCCAACGAAGAAGCGATCCAGATCATCATCGAAGCCATTGAGAAGGCCGGATTCACACCTGGTAAGGATATGTTCATCGCTCTTGACCCAGCTTCATCCGAATTCTTTGAAGACGGAATGTACAACCTGGCAGGAGAAGGCAGAAAGCTTACACCAGCAGAAATGGTGGACTACTATGCAGAACTGGTTGAAAAGTACCCAATCATTTCCATCGAAGATGGTATGGCTGAGGAAGACTGGGATGGCTGGAAGCTTATGACTGAAAAGCTTGGTGGCAAGATTCAGCTGGTTGGTGACGATCTGTTCGTTACAAACGTGGAAAGACTGAAGAGAGGTATTGATCTTGGTGTGGCAAACTCCATTCTGATCAAGCTGAACCAGATCGGTTCCCTTACAGAAACTCTGGATGCCATCGAAATGGCGAACAGAGCAGGATACACTGCGGTTATTTCACACAGATCCGGTGAAACAGAGGATGCTACCATTGCAGACCTGGCTGTAGCACTGAATGCTGGTCAGATCAAGACTGGAGCACCTGCAAGAAGTGAAAGAGTTGCCAAGTACAACCAGCTTCTAAGAATCGAAGAAGAACTGGATGAAGTGGCTCAGTACAGAGGATTAAACGGATTCTTCAACCTGAAGAAATAGGAAATCCCTGAGTGTAAGATAAAGAAACACAGGACGGACACCTCCATTAAGTGGAGGTGTCTTCTTTATGAAAAGTATTTGGTCCCATGGCGTTTATATGTTATGATAGGAAAGAATAAAAAGGTCTAAGAGGACGTACTTATTGTAGTGATAGGATAAGTATGATAAAATAAGTTGTTAGATAATCAGGAGGGATAGTATGGAAACTGTTTTAATCGTAGTTGAATTTATACTGGCAATCATCATGATCGCATTGGTTCTGATGCAGCAGAGTAAATCCGATGGTCTGAAGGGACTGACCGGTGGAAGCTCACAGGAATCTTTCTTTGCAAAGAATCGTGGAAGAACCGGAGAAGCATTCCTTAAAAAGCTGACTGTTATTGTTGCAATACTGTTTGCAATCAATACCATCGCAATGAATCTGATTTAAATTTTGCTGCCTAGTGATAGGCAGCATTTTGCTTTTTTACAGATGAATTCAGGGGGGAGAGGAGAATGAAAAAATCACTGCTTTTAATCGCTACGGCATTCCTTATGCTGACGGTATCCTGTGGCGAGAAGGAACAGACGGTTCATCTGGTGGATGACAGATATCAGGATGAGAATGTTTCGGTACTCTTTGACGAAGGAGAACTCAAAGGCAGCCTTATGTGGCCGATGGAAGAAGGCAAGGGTAATCTTGTAATCATCGTACCCGGCTCAGGGCCAACGGACCGCAACGGAAACAATCCTCAGGCAGGAGAAAACAACAACCTTCTGATGATTGCGGAAGCGCTTTCTGAGGGTGGGTACTACAGTCTTCGTTACGACAAAAGAGGAATCGGGGAGAGCAGGGATCTCATAAAGAAGGAAAGCGATATGGATTTTCATGACTCCATCAATGATGTGCTTTCCTGGGTAAACAAGTTCAAGGGGGATACCCGATTTGAGAAAATCATTCTTCTTGGTCATAGTGAAGGTGCGCTCATTGCAGCAGAGGCCTGCTCCATCTCCACAGACTGCGATGCCCTGATTGCGGTTTCGGGTACGGCTCTGAAAGCCCATGAGCTTCTTCTTGCACAGCTGAAAGCCCAGTCTCAGGAAGCGTATGAAATGAGCGCGCCCATAGTGGAAGAGCTTGTGAAAGGGAAAATGGTTCCGGAAGTTCCCGTGAGCCTTTTCAATCTCTTCAGGCCTAGTGTACAGCCGTACCTCATTTCCTGGTTCTCCTATGACCCGGTGAAGATTTTTTCAGGAATCAAGGATCCGGTACTGATTCTCCACGGAGACAGAGACATTCAGATTCCATATGAAGAGGGCCGGATTCTTCATGAGGCAGCACCAGGGTCAAGGCTTGAAATTATTGAGGGCATGAATCATGTCCTGAAGGATGCACCGGAAGATCTGGAAGGAAACATCGCTACCTACAGCAATCCGGATCTGCCTTTGAGTGAAGAATTCATGAAGAAAGTCATTGAATTTATCGCTGGTTTATAATACCATTTAGACATGAAAGAATATTCATACAATTAAAAGGTTTTGTGAAACGCAGGGGGGTTTTTATGGAAACAGTTTTTTTTGTTACGGGATTCATTGGGGTTATTGCTGTCGGTATCGCATTTCTTCTTGCAAAGAAAATAGCAGGCTATGACGGCGGAAATGAACGTATGCGTGAGATTTCGGAGTATATTCATAAGGGAGCCCTGGCTTTCCTTAAGAGCGAGTACAAGTATCTTAGTGTGTTCATCTCCGCTGTCTTTTTCATTCTCATTTTCGCCATCAGCCTTAAAACAGCCATGGCCTTTGTTCTGGGAGCTGTTTTCTCTATTCTTGCCGGTTTTTTCGGTATGACCGTAGCCACAAAAGCCAATGTGAGAACAGCGGAAGCGGCCAGACATTCTCAGAGCAGAGCCCTGAAAATCGCTTTTTCGGGCGGTGCAGTCATGGGCCTCAGCGTCGTGGGTCTTGGGGTCATCGGCATCGGATTTCTTCTGAGTATATTTTCAGATGATACGTCCAGTCTCACAGGGTTCGCATTAGGTGCTTCTTCCATTGCGCTCTTTGCCCGTGTGGGTGGAGGAATCTTCACCAAAGCTGCGGATGTGGGCGCGGATCTGGTGGGCAAGGTGGAAGCGCATATTCCGGAAGATGATCCCAGAAACCCTGCGGTCATTGCGGATAACGTGGGCGACAATGTGGGAGATGTGGCTGGTATGGGGGCGGATCTCTTTGAATCCTATGTAGGGTCCATCATCTCTTCGGTCACCTTAGGCTACATTGTCCTGGATAAGTTTGGTGCGGTTTTTCCGCTGCTTCTCACTTCCATAGGAATCATAGCCTCCATAGCTGGAATCTACATCGCTGCAAACGGTAGAGGAAACAACCCTCAGAAATCACTCAATATGGGTACTTATACAGCCGGTATCATTGTAATCATCGGTACACTTGTTTTAAGTTATCTTGTACTGGACTCCATCAGCGCTTTCTTTGCTGTAACTGTAGGGCTTCTGGTGGGGATTCTCATTGGTAGAATCACAGAGGTATACACCTCTGCGGATTTCAGAAGCGTCAAGAACATTGCACTGGAATCCGTGAGCGGTTCAGCCACCAATATCATTTCTGGACTGGGTGTGGGCATGTTCTCCACCATGATTCCCACACTGCTTATTGTGACGGGTGTGCTGGTGTCCTACTTTGTCATGGGTGGCCTGGAAGAGCCCACCATGGGTCTTTACGGAATTTCCCTGGCTGCGGTGGGCATGCTCTCCACCACCGGTATCACAGTGGCTGTGGATGCATATGGTCCCATAGCGGATAATGCAGGTGGGATCGCGCAGATGGCAGACCTGCCACCGGAAGTCCGAGAAATCACGGACAGGCTGGATTCTGTAGGAAATACCACAGCTGCCATCGGTAAAGGATTTGCCATCGGTTCAGCAGCCCTGACGGCGCTTTCGCTCTTCGCCTCCTATGCAGAGAGCGTGGAGCTGACCAGCATCAATCTGCTCAATCCCTTAAGCCTTGTCGGGCTTCTCATAGGGGGAATGCTGCCCTTCCTCTTTGCTGCCCTGACCATGAATTCCGTAGGAAAAGCGGCCAACGAGATGGTCACGGAGGTCAGGCGCCAGTTCAGAGAGATCGAAGGCATCATGGAAGGCACGGGGAAACCTGATTATGACAGGTGCGTAGCCATCTCCACAAAGGCTGCCCTGCGGGAGATGATTCTTCCAGGGGTCCTGGCCGTTGTGATTCCCGTCGTGGTGGGACTGCTTTTCGGGCCTGAAACCCTGGGTGGACTCATCGCTGGCGCAGTGGTCACCGGTGTGCTTCTGGCCATCATGATGTCCAATGCAGGCGGCGCCTGGGACAATGCCAAGAAATACATTGAGTCCGGTGAGCATGGAGGAAAAGGCAGTGATGCTCATACAGCGGGCGTTGTAGGGGATACGGTTGGAGATCCCTTCAAGGATACCTCAGGTCCTTCCATGAACATACTCATCAAGCTCATGTCCATCGTATCTCTGGTCTTTGCACCGGTGATTCTGGAATATGGCGGGATCATCATTAAACTGTTCAATTAAGGAAAGTTGACAGGGAGCCCCTATATCATGGGCTCCCTGTTCCGGTACATTGGAAAATTATTAAAAAGTATACAAGTTATTATCGAAATCTCAGGATAAGTTAACACTTTTTCTGTATACTGATAGTAGAAGTAAATCAAACAGGTTTATATTAAAGTGAATCTGACAGGGAGGTAAGTATGTTAATAGAAAAGATCATGGAAATTCTGTCCGCACACAGCTATAAGCCGATGAATACGGATGAGCTGGCTAATGTGCTGGGACTGGAAAAAAATGAGAAGAAAGAACTGAGAAAAGTCATCGATGGCCTGATGAAAGACGGCCTGGTGATTAAAATCAAGAAAGAGAAGATCGTCCTTCCTGAAGAATACGGAGTATACACAGGAAGAATTGATGTGAATAAGAGAGGATTCGGTTTTGTGGCAAGAGGAGAAGGCAAGGAGGATATCTTTGTCCCTGAGAACGCCATGAAGACCGCCATGCATGGTGACAAGGTTCAGGTGAAGGTGATGAGAGAAAATGCCGGATCAAGAAGAGCCGAAGGAGAAGTTCTTCAGATCATCGAAAGAAAGAACAATAAGATCATTGGTGTCTATGAGGAGTCCAAAGCCTTCGGCTTCGTGGTTCCCGAAGATACCAAGATGCATCATGATGTGTTCATCAACAAGAAGAACAGAAACTATGCGGAAAACGGCGACGTGGTCGTGGCGGAAATCACGAAATGGCCGGAAAAAGGAAGAAATCCGGAAGGACTTATTACAGAAATCCTCGGCAAGAAAGGGGATAAGGGGGTAGACATTCTTACAGTGGTCAAGAAATACAATCTGCCTGAAGAATTTTCACCTGAGGTCATCGGATACACAGATCGTATTCCGGAAGAAGTGCCAGAGAAGGAGATTGAAAGAAGAAGAGATCTGAGACAGGAGATGATCATGACCATCGACGGAGCCGATGCCAAGGATCTGGATGATGCGGTTTCCGTATTTAGACTGGAGAATGGCAACTTCAAGCTGAGCGTCCACATCGCTGATGTGACGCATTTCGTGAAGGAAGGCAGTCCCATCGACAAGGAAGCGTTTAAAAGAGCCACATCGGTATATCTGCTGGATCTGGTCATTCCGATGCTGCCCAAGAAGCTGTCCAATAATCTTTGCTCTCTGAATCCATTTGAACCGAAGCTTACACTAAGCTGCGACATGGTCATTGATCCTCAGGGTAAAGTGGTGGAATATGACATCTATGAATCCATCATCGAGTCCAAACTGAGAGCAACCTATGCGGATGTGACAAGAGTGCTGAACGGGGAGATGGATGAGACACTTGAGAAATATAAAGAATTTGTTCCTATGATCAAGGACATGGAAGAGCTTCAGCATATTCTGGAGAAGAAGAGAGAAAGAAGAGGAGCCATCGAGTTTGATTTCCCGGAGAGTAAGATCACCCTGGATAAACTTGGCAAGCCTGTGGATGTTTCTCTGTATCCAAGAGAAATCTCCAACAAGATGATTGAAGAGTTCATGCTGGCCTGCAATGAGACAGTGGCGGAGCATATGTTCTGGGCTCATGTACCGTTCATCTACAGAATCCACGAAGAACCGGATGAGGAAAAGCTGAAAGCATTCACGGAGTTCTCCTTTAATCTGGGGTATCCTGTGAAACTTTATGCTGGTGTTCAGCCCAAAATGCTTCAGGAAATCCTGGAGAAGGTGAAAGGCCAGCCGGCAGAACCGGTCTTATCGAAACTTCTTTTAAGAAGTATGATGCAGGCCAGATATGCACCGGAAAACATCGGACATTTCGGCCTTGCCGCCACCTATTATTCTCACTTCACATCACCCATCAGAAGATATCCCGATCTTCAGATCCATCGCATCATCAAGGAATTCCTGAATGGTGAGCTGGATGAGAAGAGAGCGAAAAAGCTGATTCCCATTGTAGCAGAAGCTTCGAAACAGGCATCTGAAATGGAGAGAGTGGCTGTGGAGGCGGAAAGAGAACTGGATGCACTGAAGAAGGCGGAGTTCATGAAGAACCACGTGGGAGAGACTTTCGAAGGAATCATTTCCTCCGTGACCAACTTCGGTTTATTCGTGGAACTGCCCAATACCATAGAAGGTCTAATCCACATCACATCCCTCTATGATGATTATTATGTCTATGATGATCGTTACATGACGCTCATCGGAGAACGTTCTGGAAAGAAATTCAGTCTAGGCGAGAAAATCGAAGTCCTTGTGTCCAACGTCAATATGGATTCCAGAGAAATTTTCTTTGAAGTCAGTGATGGAGAGGATTCGGAGAAGAAGAGTTCATAGTTTAGAATGATGAAACAGAAAAAGTCCTTTCCGATCTTGCCTGATCGGAGAGGACTTTTCGAATAAAAAAGAAGATGGCGAGTTCTTGCCATTTTTCATTCTTCATCATATGGTGTCATAATTGATGATATAGTCTGTGGGGTTTTTGTGCACAAGGATGTAGTTGTACTTATACAGGAATTTATCTGTCATCTTTCTGTGCGCGAATTCGGTCAGATGGATTCCGTCGATATAGTATTTTTCCGGGTTCGCCTCCATGTCTGAACCTATGAATGCACGATTGAAGTCTATGGTGTCAATATGTTCGTCTATGCAGTAGTCTTCAATGAGCCTTCTGAATCGCTTCAGTGTATTGGCTGAGGATTCGAAAGTCTCCTTCAGGGAAGGATCGTCCTTTATCGCCGTCTCTACATTTAAAAAAGGCGGAAGAAGTATGATGGGCGTAATACCATTGTTGATGCACTGCCTGATCATTTCCTGCACATTGTTGTAGATGTAGTTTGCTGTTCTTCCAGCCAATGCATCATTGGTGCCTGCCAGAATAAATACGGTTTTTGGTGAATGCATGATGACATCCTCATGAAATCTGTTGAGGATATCCGCGGTTGTGTCGCCGTTAACACCTTTGTTTTCAATATATTCACTGGATTCTTCACAGACCAGATCCAGCCAGCCTTTTCCATCTGGAAGACCGTATCCTGTTACCAGACTATCCCCGATGATTAAGAGTTTCATTTTATCACCACCTGTTAAGGGTATTTTACTACTATAATTCTACACCATTTCTTCTAAAAGTTAAATATTTATTAACACTTTATTTCGGATTTATTTCGGATTAAATGAGTAAATTTTTAGAAAATAAGACTTTTTAGATTCTGCATAGTATTTTTTATTGATTTTTAAGAATTAGTGCGTATAATAAGGATTGTACAATACATGGGGATGTATTGGCTTCGACGGGGGTATGGAAGATCTGATAAGCGAGTAGAAGGATGCTATTGACCTGCTTTAAAAAACTATAGCAAAACATAAACGCAGAAGATAATTTTGCACTAGCAGCGTAAGCTGCTACGTTCTACCCGGGATGTCCGCTGCCAGGGATTAGAGCGCCGATTAGCGGAAAAACGAGTCTGAGTAAGCTTTGCCTCAGAAACGGAATAAATGAAGCTACCAATGGCCAAGTCTGCTTGTAAACTAAGCCAAAGGGAATGTTAATTACAAAGCTACACTCGTAGAAAGTCTTATTTTTCGACTTTCGGACAGGGGTTCGACACCCCTCATCTCCACCAGTTAAACTGACCGCTTTATGCGGTCTTTTTTCATTTTAAGACCCATTAGCGGGTAACTGACGTCGTGCTGTCGTAGACACTACAGGTCATTTCATCTATACTATGTTCAAATTACATGAAAACGAGGATGAGAGAAGTTATGAAAATTGATTGGAATAAGGTTAAAACCTTAAGAAGAAATAAGAGCTGGTCACAAGAGCAACTGAGCGAAAGAAGTGGATTAAGTCTTCGTACAATACAACGCGTTGAAAATGGAAGCAATACATCAGCTGTGTCGCTTAGACTGATTGCAGAAGCACTGGGTGCGGATCCTAGTGAGCTGATCCTCCAGGAGAAGCAGAAACCACAAACACCGGTTGAGTCCATCAAAATGAGCTTTATGGAGTTTGCGAACTTTTCCGGAAAAGCAACTCGCTATGAGTACTGGTGGTTTCTTCTATTTATGGTTCTGGTACTGGCTATAGCAACCATTATTCATGAACAGCTTAATCAAATAGTGGCAATCATATTCCTGGTGCCATTTCTTGCTGTAGGATCCCGAAGATTAAATGATGTCGGTCGCAGTATCTGGTGGCAGTTATTTTTATTGGTTCCATTTGGGCAGATCATCGTATTATTCATGATGGCTGAAAAGAGTGAAATAACCGGCGCTGCTCTAGAAGAATGAGTCTGGAGACATTGATATCATATAGAAAGCTCAAAGATTGGTATATGGAATCTATAGGACCCTATGTTTTTGATGGAACATAGGGTCTTATAGATTCTTTTCACTTAGTATGGTTATTACTGAACTGCTGATGCATAAGAAGCCTGTATTGACACCACAAATATACTAAGATACCATGAAAACGTAATCACCATTTTTGAAATAACAGGTATACGGATTGATGAAACCGCATGGGTAATAAGTGATGAAAAGGAAGAGAGGTGCAACATATGAACAATCAGATCAGGCATGAAATCAGAGAGCTGCTGGATTTTTTTCAGGAAGGATACATACAGCGGGACACCAGCAAGGTAGATTCCTTCATGGAAAAATTATTTGATCAGATTGACAACATCATACTGATCGGCACAAGCAGCGGCGAATGGTGCATGGGCTGTGATGAGGTGAAAGAATTATTCATCAGTGACTGGAACTATTGGGGAGATTTGAGATTGAATGCCGATGAAGCAGAGGTTCTTCTTTTTGGAGAGACTGCCATCGTCTATACATCCGGTACTGTGAAGTATTCCTTTTCAAGTGATACGGATGCCTATTCGGGATACCTTGGTTATACCAGAGAATGCTTCGATGAATATCTCTGGATAGCAAAAGACCGGATAGAATGAAGGTCACAGACATCAACTGGGCGTTGGCTCATATACTGAGCCAGTGGGAGGACAAGGTGCGAGACTATTTATGGGATCTGCGGATCTCTTTCGTCTTGATACAGAATAAAGGTATCTGGAAAATCAGGCAGCTGCAGTTTTCACTTCCGGTAGTCGGACATCTTCCTGATGTAAGGCTTGATGAATATGGGTATGATCGGAAGGTTTTTGATCAGGAAACGACGAAACTGAAGAAATATGTTGAGCACAATGCATCGGAAGATGAAATGGCGATTCTATCTGTTATTCAGGATTTCGGAGAAGATTATCTGGATAATAAAACTGATTCAAGCGCTATAAGAGACAAGTATTTCAGGTCAGAGCAATTTTTCGCGATTGATACAGATCAGGCTCAATATATAGATCCAGAAGGGATAGACTCGATGATCAGAAAACATAGAAGCTGCTTCGAGGGAGTTGAACTCGATCATGACAACTGTCTGGTCAATTCTTCCGAAGATGCCACTTGGATTGCCACCCATGGTGTTTTCAGAAAAGTGATCACTGAAAGTGAAGCACTGGAACATCTGGTAGCGTTCATCAAAGAAACGGAAAGTTCTCAGATAGACGATAAGAAAAGCTGTTTCGCATCCGGAGGAGTATAGCAGAGATGCTCAAAGAGAATGCCCGTGCTTGTGGAAGAGAAGGGGAAATGGCTTTTCAGATTTCTGCAGTTTTCGCTCCCGTTTAATTATATTCTGGAAGGCAAGACAGAAGCAGGAGTGCTTCCTTGATCGAATAAATATGGACACATTTCATGCGTAGTATTCAGAATAAAGTAGAGCCCTTGGTATATCAGAGTATATACTGGGGGCTTTCTGTTTTGCGTTGGAAGAGAACATTCATCGAAGTATTCCTTACAGAAATCGTAAAGCGGATAACAGAGCATCTGTGAAATGAATAAGGAAAAACGAAAAAAAGTAAATGACATATGTCATAAAAGGTGTATAATGATAAAGTAAATGACATATGTCATAAACTAAAAGGAGGAGAAGAACATGGCAAATAGAGATGGAACAGGCCCCGTGGGGGATGGTTCAGTAGAAGGTAGAGGTTTAGGCATCTGCACTGGGATCAACGGTGATAGAAATGAAGGAGGACCCAGACAGGGACTTGCAAGAAAAAAAGGATTCGGCCATGGGCATGGCAGAGGAAATCGATCCAATAGAGGTCAGATCCATACAGAGAACAGATAAGAGCAGGATCATTGCCTCAGAATCCGAGAAATGGTCTGACATTCTTATGGATCAGGAATGCTCTGTAATGAAAAAGGAGCAGAAACAGGTAAAGCAGAAGGTGATGGGTGCAATAGAATCCATCGGGAACAGAAACAATGAAAAATGAAAGTAAGATAATAGTGGAGGTTTCATAATGAAAATAGCAATTCCAGTTGATGAAAAAAATGCGGAGACAGGTGTGTGTTCATCTTTTGGCCGTACACCCTACTTCCTGATGTATGATACAGAGACAAAGAGAAGTGAATTCATTGAAAATAGTGCAGCGGAGAGTGCCGGTGGCGCTGGCATAAAAGCGGCCCAGTCGATTGTGGACCAGAAGGCGCATGTTCTTCTAACGCCCAGATGCGGAGAAAATGCAGCGGATGTGCTCACCTCCTCAGATGTTGCAATGTATCAGACACGCTCAGCATCCGTATCAGATAATATTTCCGCATTTTTAGATGAGGAGCTGTCACCGCTGCATGAAACACATCCTGGATTTCATGGGCATGGAGAAAACTAGAATGAGAATTGCAGTACTAAGCGGAAAAGGCGGCACAGGGAAAACCATGGTATCCGTGAACCTGGCTGCAGCAGCAGAAGCGTCCTATGTGGACTGTGATGTGGAAGAACCCAATGGGCATCTGTTTTTCAAACCTGAAGACATTCTGGAAGAAGACGTCTTTGTGAGCATCCCTCAAGTGGATTCCACATTATGCGATGGATGCAGAAAATGTACAGAGTTCTGCAGATACAACGCCCTTGCCTATGTGAAGGACAGGCTGATTGTTTTTGACGATGTGTGTCACTCCTGCGGAGGGTGCGTCATGGTCTGTCCTCATCAGGCACTGACAGAAAAAAACAAGGTCATCGGAAAGATCAGGAGAGGTATATCGGATCATGTCAGTGTGCATTCAGGAATGCTGAATGTAGGAGAAGCATCAGGTGTGCCCATCATCAAAAGACTTCTGGAAGAAAGTGACTCCCAGACAGATGGACTCCGCATCATAGACTGTCCTCCGGGCAGCTCCTGTATGGTCATGGAAAGCATCAGGGAGGCGGACTACTGCATTCTTGTGGCAGAACCCACAGTCTTCGGAGTGCACAATCTTAATATGGTCTATGATCTGGTCAAACTATTTCATAAACCCTTTGGAGTAGTGCTGAATAAATGTCTGGATGAGGAGAATCCTGCAGAGAAGTTCTGCAAGGATCATGACATCAAGGTGCTTGGCAGAATTCCCTTCGACAAGGAGCTCGGACTTCTGAATTCCAATGCGGAGATCGCCGTAAGAAAAGATGAGAAGTATCACCATGTGTTTTCAGAACTGCTGGAAACTGTGAAAGGGGAGGTGCAGCATGAAACAGCTTCTCGTTCTTAGCGGAAAAGGGGGAACAGGAAAAACTACAGTAGCCAGTGCATTCATCAGACTATCAGAAGCACAGGCTTATGCGGACTGTGATGTGGATGCACCGAATCTTCATCTCATTACGGAGCAGAGTGTACTGCCTGAAAAAAAAGACTATTATGGACTGCCCAAAGCGGAAATTCATCAGGATCTATGCGTCGGATGCGGTCTTTGCAGCAGAAACTGCAGGTTTGATGCCATAGACTTTGATAAGATTTATGAAGTCAATCCCTTCGCCTGCGAAGGATGCGGGGTATGCGCTCTGGTATGTCCGGCTGAAGCGATCACATTGAAACCCGCGGTGGATGGAGAGATGGAGCTGTATCAGAACAGAAATGCGGTCTTTTCCACAGCTCAGCTGAAAATGGGCAGCGGAACTTCCGGCATGCTTGTGAGCGAAGTGAAAAAACAGATGAAGTCTGCAGCAGGTGAAGCTATACTGGCGGTGATTGACGGGTCTCCAGGTATAGGATGTCCCGTGATCGCATCCATCAGTGGAGTGGATATGGTGCTGATCGTTGCGGAACCTTCCATTTCAGGTATCAGCGATCTGGAAAGAATCGTCAAAACTGCAGCGTCATTTGGAACGAAAACTGCAGTATGCATCAATAAGTATGATACAAACGCTGCAAATTCCGAAAGAATACAGCGGTTCTGCAAGGGAAACAATCTTCCCTTTGCTGGCGTCATACCATACGACCTGGAAGCAGTAAGAGCCATCAATCGCGGGAAGAGCATTGTTGAGATTGAATGCTCTTCTGGTAAAGCGGTACAAGAGATTTATGCAAAGACCATGAAATTACTTTTGGAATAGATCGGAAACGGACGACGTAAATGGAAAAGTTGTTTCTGGCAGGATAGCTGTCAGAAGAATAATTGGAGGAAGAACAGTATGATCAAAATAGCAGTAGCCAGTGAAAATAAGGTAGTCACAGAACATTTCGGACATTGTCAGAACTTTACCATCTTTGAAACGGAGTCTGATCAGATTACGAAAAGAGAGTCCATTCCTTATCCGGGCCATAGACCCGGATTTTTGCCTAATTTCCTCAATGATCTGGGCGTACATGTAATCATATCAGGTGGTATGGGAAGTGGTGCCATTGACATCTTCAATGAAAAGCATATTGAAGTGATTGTTGGAGCAAAAGGAGAGGTGGAAGCCGCTGCGCTCGCTTATCTTGCCGGGGAGCTGAAATCAACGGGTTCTGTATGCCGCGAGCACCAGCATCATGATGAATGTGGAGATCACTGAAGATCTTTACACGGAAGATGAATTCTGGCAGATCTTTAACAAGGAGCATTAGATTGCAGTCAACATGAGAACGGATCCGGATACTATATTCAGGAATCTGTATGATAAAATACGTAGAGAAGTAAGAGGCTTTAGGGTGTCAACTCGATAATAAGAATGAGAACCTCATGCAGAAAATGGGGGTTTTCTATATCAGATAGCATGTCCTGTCAGGTATTTATTGAACTGTTATTATGCTATAACCGGAGTTTCAGCAAAAATATTGAAACCATAAAGCCTAAATTCATTGATAATCAGTGGATTTGGGCTTTACTTTTCGCTTATTTAATGGTATAATATATTAATACTTAGTACTAATATGGAGGGTTGTCCTATGCACATCGAATCCTACTCCGTTAATAATCAGACCTACATCCGACTTGCTGAGAGCGTCGTCGTCGCGCGAGGCGACGGGAAAACAGCTGTAAAAAAGAAGATCATACTAAGTCTGGGCAACATCAAGAAATATGATGATGGAGAGCCGGATTTTCTGAAGCGTCTACGGGAATCCTTCTCAAAGGGGACTCCGATTATTCCTGAGTTGCAGGCTTATGTCGATGGTGAAAGAAAAAATGCTGACTCATCAGATGCGGACTACCTGGAACCGAAGAATCTTGGGTTTCTTCTTCTGGAAGCATTGTTTGATAGTCTCGAAGGACCTTCCGTCCTGACGAGACATAAATCGAGAAATCGGATTCCATATGATCTGCTTGGCCTGTCCAAGCTGATGGTTCATGGTCGGATTCTGGATCCTCAATCCAGATTCCAGACATTCAAGCGAAGGGATACGTATGCTTTTCCGATAACCGAGGAGGAGAACCATCACCATATATACTATTCTCTTACTGAACTTGCAGCAGTAAAAAGCGCTCTGCTTCAGAGATTCAACACTGTTCTCAGCCGCTCTGGCAGAAGAACAGATCTGACTTATTACGATGTGACAAACTATTATTTTGAGATCGATGAGAATGATCCGGATCAGCTTGATGCAGATGGGAATCTGGTCAGAAAAGGATTCCGAAAGAAAGGTGTGAGCAAGGAGAACAGGAAACAGCCACTGGTACAGATGGGACTGCTCATAGACCGGGAAGGACTTCCGATCACCTATGATCTGTATCCTGGAAACACGCTGGATCACAGTACATTCCAGCCATCCATCAGCAGGCTTGAAACCGAGCTTGCGCTCGACCGTGTGATCGTTGTAGCTGATCGTGGGATGATCAACTACAAGAATATACTGGCACTGAAGGACAACGGATATGTCATGAGTAAGAGCATCAAGAAATCGAACAAAGAGGAAAAAGACTGGACAACGAATCCGGAAGGATTCAGTGGTGAACCAGGTGATGATTTCAGAGTGAAATCCCGGGTCGTCACAAAGAAGGTCAAGAATGAGCAAGGGCAATACGTTACACTGAAGCAGAAACAGGTCGTTTACTGGAGCCGCAAATTCTACAACCGTGAAATGAAGGAAAACGAGAGTTTTCTCAAAATGCTGGAGGAGTTCGTAGAGGCACCTGAACGTTTCCCTGTGAGCCGCTTCAAAGGGCTTTCGAAGTTTGTTGAGACCTGTCACGTGGATAAGGAAACAGGAGAAATACTCGACACCAAGGCGCTGCAGTTTGTGAAGGAAGAGAAGGTTAAGGAGTACAGCCGATACTTCGGCTACTACATGATTGTGACATCGGAGATCGATAAATCCGATGATGAAATCATCGATATCTACAGAGGTCTCACCAGAATAGAAAACTGCTTCCGGACCGTAAAAAGTGACTTCAAGGGAAGACCGATTCGCGTCCAGAAGGAAGAACATATCGAAGCGCATTTTCTGGTCTGTTTCACCGCTCTCCTCATGATGAGAATCATCCAGAGACAGATTCTGAGACATAAGGGACTGGAGACGACTCATACATTTGACTGGGAAGAGGGATTGAGCGCATCAAGAGTACAGGAAGCGTTGAGAACCTTCCAGAGCGCTCAGGAAAAGGATGGAAGCTACAGATTAACCAGACCTACAGATGATCTCGATCTGATTCTGAGAGCATTTGGATTTGAACATCCGGGGGCGCGATGCACCCGTTCCGATCTGGTTCAGTTGAAAAATAAGCTAAAGAAAGAAATGAACCGAATAATTGGTACTAAAAACACAGAAAAATAATCCATAAAAACAAGACTAGAAAACTTCGATAACCATTGATAATGAATGGTTGTAGTTTCCTAGTCTTTTATTTTTTTGCTGAAACTCCGGAATGAGAACCTCATGCAGAAAATGGGGGTTTTCTATATCAGATAGCATGTCCTGTCAGGTATTTATTGAACTGTTATTATGCTATAATGGAGAAAGAATCATTATGAAGTAATAAAGGGAATTGAGGGAGAAAAATGTTTGGAAATCAGCTGAAAAAGAAATATACCATGGGGCAGCTTTATGGAGCTTTTGTGAATGGATATCTTTCCATTCCGAAGCTTTCAAAGAACAGAAGGAAGAAGATCGTGGATCAGAAGTTTATCGAAAGGCTCATGCTGGCTACAACGGAAGTCAATGGGTGCGAGGTCTGTTCCTATGCCCATACCCAGATGGCGCTGAAGGAAGGTTTCACCCGAGAGGAAATCAGCTCTTTTCTATCTGGTTCGGAAGCCTTTGTGAAAGAGGAGGAAGCCATCGGCATCCTCTATGCCCAGCATGTGGCAGACACCATGGGCAACCCTGACCCTGAAACCTATGAGCGGTTAGAAAGGGAGTATGGAGCGGAGAAAGCTTGCATCATGAAAGCTGCAATCACAGTGATGATGATGGGGAATATCTCCGGGATTCCATTAAGTGCTTTTCTAAGAAGAGTGAAAGGCCATGCATACGAGAACAGCACACTGTTATATGAGATCAGCATGCTTCTTGTGCAGCCTGCCTTCATGGTTTTAGCTCTGCCCCCTGCGCTATTGAAA